>VBJT01000123.1:0-5806 GCA_005880075.1 Chloroflexota bacterium | reverse complement strand
AACTCGGCGAGGCGCTGTTCGTGGGCCGGCGGCGCGGTCGGGCCTTCCGCCTCCTCCTGAAACGCGCCTTGAACGGCGCGAATAACTGCCAGCGGCGACGGCCCCTGCCAGCCGGTATTGAGGTATACCTGCTTAGCGGTGGCCGGTACTTGCTCGCGGATCGCCTGGACGTTTAACGCTGGAGACAAGCGCGCGGGTGTCTAGCCCCGGGAGAAAGTCCGCGGCATTCTATTTCTTGGGCCTCCTGGCCGGTGCGCCCTTGCCACCCTTTGCCGTCTTCGAAGCGCTCGCTTTCTTGGTGCCTTTCGATTCTCTAGAAGCGGCAGCCTTAGCAGCACCCTGCTTCTCTTTTCGCGCCGGACGTTCGGCTATGGGCGTCTGGAGCGCGGCAATGGAGGCGTTATAACGAAGGAGCAATCGGGACTTGTGGCGCCCGGTGTTGTTCGGATGCAGGACGCCTTTGCGAGCCGCTCGGTCAAGGGCGCTTATCGCAGTGCGTACAGCGTCCCGCGCGACATCTAGGTCGCCGCCGGCTATGCTTTCGTTCGCACGCTTAACCGCCGTCTTAGTCGCGCTCTTGACCGCGCGGTTGCGCAGGTGCCTCTTTACAGACTGACGGTGTGCTTTTGCGGCGGATCTCGTAGCCAAGATTCCTCTCCTTCAAAGAAAAGCGGCACAAATCATAATAGCGGCACCTTATAGAGGTGTCCAGCGAGGAATGTCACCCTGTCGCCCCGCGAATCTGCGAAACCTTTTCGGTAACAGCTGCAATCGCTTCCGCGCGCACCTCCTCTATCGCACGTCCGCCGTCGATCACCACGAATCGCTCGGGTTCAGCATGCGCCAGCTCCAGGAAGCCTGCACGTACGCTTTGATGGAACTCGACGTTCTCTCGTCCGGTCACGTCCTTTTGCACACCATCTCGCGAAAGTCCCTGTTCGGGCGGTACGTCGAGCAGCAGCGTAAGATGAGGAGCCACGCCGCCCGTCGCCTCGTCGTTAAAGCGCCGGATCAAGTTCAGATCGAGCCCGCGGCCGTACCCTTGGTAGGCCAAAGACGAGTCGGTGAATCGGTCGCACACCACAATTTGACCAGCGGTCAAAGCCGGGACTATTACCTCTAAGACGTGCTGAACGCGGTCCGCCTCAAATAGCAAAAGCTCGGCCAAAGCGCTGAGCGGACTACTCTCCTCCTTCCCCTCCAGGATGCTTTCAATACGGCTGCCCAGTTCCGTGCCTCCCGGCTCCCGCGTTAGGCAGACTGGCTCCCCTTGATCTACAAAGAATTCTCCGATGGCAGCGGCCAGAGTCGTTTTCCCGGACCCTTCACCGCCCTCAAGCGTGACAAAGATCCCGCGGCTCTGGGCAGCCGCCATCTAGTCTTCGCCGGGCATTATGCGAACGTAGCGGTGGGGCTCCTTGCCCAGACTGCGCGAGGCTAGGTTGTACCGCTGCGCCAGCATGTGTTGCAGCCGGCGGACATAGGCGTTTTGTGGATTGAGGTCAACCGCATTCTCAGCGTTCATCACGTGGCCGATAGCCTCCTCCGCCTCGTTGAGGGCGGACATGACGGGGTCACCTGCCCGGTCTCCCCGCATCGTGAGCAGCGATTGCTCCAGCTGCAGTACGGTGTTGCTTTTCACCACGTAGATGGGAATTCCGCGCGATTCCGCATCGTGCAACGTCTGAGGCTTGCGCCGGTAGAAGGGCCGCAGGGTGATCACTACATCCGCGTCATCAAGGTGGTCCACGATCTGGCCGGGAAATCGTGTCTCCCGCAACGCCTGAGCCAACCGTTGCCGGGAAACACCAAATGGATAGATTCGCCGCTCGCGGGTCCCGGCCGGCGTGGCATCGACATCCGCCCTGCCTCTGGCATCACGAGCTGAGGCCGCAGTATGCGATACGGCGGCTCCCAACCGTACCTCTCCTGCGGGGTCCAGCTCTCGGATTTCGGGGGGAACCGAATATCCCCTCAGGATGGCATCCACAACCTCGGCGACGTCGGCGTGCACCGCAACTTTGCTGAACGACTGAATCTCGACAAGCACAACGAATGTTGGCGGGGCGCGCCGTTCAAGAATCGCCTTTTGCGTGCCGCGACGGCGCGCCTCTTCGTCGCTCAGCGTCACCGATTGGATACCCCCCACAAGATCGGAAAGCGTCGGGTTCATGATGATGTTCTCAAGGGCGTTACCGTGAGCGGTCGCGATCAGCTGTACTCCGCGCTCCGCAATCGTGCGTGCCGCCGCGGCCTCGAGGTCCGTTCCAATCTCGTCAATAATGATCACTTCCGGCATATGATTCTCAACCGCCTCGATCATCACCTTGTGTTGTAGCTCTGGCGCTGGCACTTGCATGCGCCGCGCGCTGCCGATGCCGGGGTGTGGGATATCGCCGTCACCGGCAATTTCATTCGATGTGTCAACCACTACGACGCGCTTGTTCAGTTCGTCAGCCAGAAAGCGCGCGACTTCCCGCAGCATCGTTGTCTTGCCCACCCCGGGCCTTCCCAACAGCAGCACGCTCTTTCCAGTCCTTACCAGGTCTTCGATGATACGAATAGTGCCGAATACCGCTCGTCCAACACGGCAAGTCAGGCCGACGATCTGGCCCTTCCGGTTTCGAATGCAAGAAATCCGGTGCAATGTCCTTTCAATGCCCGCCCGGTTGTCCGCGGTAAACTCGCCGATCCGCGAGACGACCGCATCTATGTCTTCCTGCGACACCTCGGACTCGCTTAGGATCACTTCCTCGCCCGGATAACGGGCCTCCGGCGGCCGGCCCAGGTCCATTACTATTTCCAGGAGCTCAAAGTTGTTTAGACGTCCCCGGAGGGTGGCGGCGACATGGACCGGCAGAACATCGATCAATGCGTCCAGGTCGTCCGTGACGTTCAACATGTTGCTAGCTAACCGGAATGGCTTGACCTGCCGTCTCGTGAGCCAGTTCCCCAGCCGGCTTGACCAGCCGCTGGGCATAGCAAGTGTACCCTGCGACCGGCTGGAACCCCAGCCGCTCAAGGGATGCCGCCCAGGTGCCGTTGTATTCCGGTACGAGACTGAGCACCCGGCGGCTGCCATTGAGGTACGAGAGCGCGCTCCGGACAAGCTCGTCAACGGTGAAGCGTGTGCTTTGAGCGATCAAAGAAAAGCGGCCGGTCTGGCCGCGAAGAATCCGCAGCCACGCGCTGATTATCCCGTCCTCCTCCAAAAGTAGGTCCTTCGTGCCTCCTCCCCATGATTCCTCAGCCGCTTGCCATTCGCGAAAGGTCGCGCCCTCGATCGCTCTTACGTTCGCCGGTACGGAATGACTATATAGCTGAAAGACGCCGACGAGATCGCTTTTTCCGCGTGGCCGGAACGGCACCTCTGTCTCCTCGGAAGGCGGAGCCGAATCGAGACGGTAAAGCGTCTCATTCGCGTAAGGAAAGAAGCTGGCCCTGCGTGCCGCCTGCGATACGTGGCTCCCCGCATCGAGTCGCAGAAAGACCCGTTCGCCCCGCTGTTTGGTGATCCCGCCTATCATTCGACTCAATAGCGATAGCGCCACCTCTTCGTCCTCATCCACATCAATGAGGGCATCGACCTCCCAGGCCGACGGCTTGGCCCGCCGGCGCGCCGAGATTAAGCCACGAATGGTTGCGCCTCGGACGCTCACCCACGTGTGTTTGCCAGTCGCGAACGAGAACCACTGCTCGATCGTCGACTCCAGAGGATGCGCGCGTTCGTCCAGGCCCAGCCGGTCGAGCGGTTTGGCCTCGTTAGGATGCACCGTCCCATCGAACGAGACGAGCGCAACCAGGTCGGTCGGCAGCGGACGCCGGGGCGAACTCATTTCGAGCCAGCGCTTCGGCCGGATGATCGAACTAGGTCCAGGAAATACCGGTGGAACCGCTCGTCATTTGTCAGCTCAGGATGAAACGAGGTCGCTATTACTGATCCCTGCCGCACAGCGACGGGTTCGTCCCGTCCTGCTGCGTCATTTCTCGTGCTGGCCATTACTTCGACCCCCGGTCCCACACTGGCCACCACCGGCGCGCGAATGAAAACGGCATGGAACGGCTCCCCACCCAACTCCGGGACGTCCAGGTCCGACTCGAAGCTGTCGACCTGTCGCCCGTACGCATTTCGGAGGATTTCCATGTCCAACGCCTCAAGAGTGGGAAAATCCAGATCCGAGGCGTTGCGCGCAAGCACGATCATCCCCGCACAAGTCCCCCAAACAGGCGCTCCCGTCTTCACAAAGGCTCCGACCGGCTCGTACAATTTGAAGTCTTCCATCAACCGGCAGAACGTGGTGCTCTCCCCACCCGGAATAATTAGCCCATCGAGCCCGCGCAGGTCTTCGGCGGACCTCACTTGCCGCGTCACGACGCCCAGGCGCCGCAGCATCGACTCGTGTTCTATGAAATCGCCCTGGAGAGCGAGAACTCCAATGATAGTCAAGGCACCTCTATTTTAACAGTCACTCGAACGGCCGCATCGTGGGAGCGAGGCATCCATGCACCAGGATGCAATTGACGGAAGGAGGGGCGATGGGACTTGGAATCAGTGGCGGCTCCGGTGACTCGCTCTCAATGCACTCATCGAGCAAAGTCCAGCCCGTCAGAACACCCTAAAAAGCATACGAGCCGGCGGGGAGCCGGCTCGTATGCTCAGTCGTCTTCTACTCAGTCGTCCGTGCGGCCTCCGCCTTCATGGTCATTGTTTCCGTTCCCGTTGTCGCCGTTGTCACCACTGTCGCCGTTGCCGTTCCCATGATCCCCGCCTCCGTGCTCTCCGTCGTCTTCCCCATCGCCGCCGTTGGTTAGGACCGCAACTTCAAACGGGCCCTCGGGGCCGTGCGCGAGCGTTACGTAGACGGAATGACCGGTGACCGCCGCCGCCAGCGGGAACGGCAGCCCTGTCGCGATCGCATGGCAAGACCACTTGACGGTGCCGTTGTCGTGGTGACCCTCACCATTGTCATCGCCGCCGCCATTTTGGCTCTTGCAGGCGTTTACGGTGCCGCCCTTGCCTCCTCCGCCCTCGGTCGCAGCAAGCCAGCTGGCCTCATCCAGCTCCACGACGTATGCAGTGCCGTCTTTGCCGAAAGTCATATCGACGATCGATGTCCGCGGCCCCTGCTCCGGCCCACAGCCCTGAGGGCCGAAGTCGATGCAGTCGTTGGAAATCTGGACTTGTGTGCACTCGCCATCGTCCGTCCCGCACGTCACATGGCGAGCGTCGGGTTCAATCCGCCATATTCGCGAGAAGCCGGGCGTCGCTGGAAAGCCGGTGAGTTCCCCGGCGTAAATCCCGCCGTCGGGGCCAACAGCAACCCCGGTGGCGACAGCATCGGCCTCAAACGTATCCGGCAAACCACAGATGTCTGGCGGACCGGCCGGGCATCCCGCCGCGTCCTTTACCGGCTGCGTGGGTATTTCATGCTTCGGCAAGACAGCCACCCAGTCAATATTTCCGTCCGTATCGACGATCAGAATGTCGTTGCCGCCGGCGTCTGCAACCAAGAACTTATTGCGGGTCAACTTCGCCAGATGGTACGGGTTAGAGTCGACGCCCGCGCCGTCAGGGTCATGGTCTGCCTCGAATTTGCCCAGGTCCGCGACTTCGGTCACGTCGCCGTCCTTAATTCGCCATAACCTACCGTCGGTGGGGGCCTCGCTCCCGCCTGTCAACGCCATGTATTCTCGCCGCCCAACTTGGATTACATCCGTAACGTTAGGCAGCGACGCGATGAGCGACGTGTCCCCGTTGTCGGGGTTTAGCTTGGTGGGTCCGGCACCCGAATCAGCAACCAGCAGT
>VBJT01000029.1 GCA_005880075.1 Chloroflexota bacterium | reverse complement strand
GACCCGCAGCTCTCGGCTGCGCTGACGGTCTTGATGGCGCTCGGTACGAACTTCTGGTGGGCGGCGGCGGACGGCGGGATGTGGATGTTCGCCCACGTCACCGCCGTCTTCTTCATGATGTGCGCCCTGGTCGAGGCTACAGGCCCTAAACGTCCCTGGCTCGTCGGGCTGCTCCTCGGCGCCGCCGGGTTGGCGCGCCTGCCGACGTTCCTCGCGTTCCCATTCTTCGCCTATCTTCTGGTACACAAGGACGATCGCCCGCTGCGCGACATCGTCCGCGATAAGGCCGTGCTTTTCCGCTTCGGCTTGTTCGCCGCAGGACTGGCCCTCATGTTCGGACTCGACCTTCTGTACAACTACGCGCGCTTCGGCACCATCCGGGATGAAGGCTACTACCACCCGCAGTACCGGGAGCTGGAGGCGCTGTCGAAGGGGATGAACGACTACACCTATATACCCAGGCACCTCGACGCGATTTTCTGGCAGTTCCCCGCCCTCGATAGCAGCTTCCCCTTTGTTCACCCGCGGGTCGATGGGATGGGCCTTTTCCTGACGACGCCCATGTTCATCTACCTGCTGGGGACATCGCTGAACAGAATGACGTTCTCTGCGGCCGTGGCATCAGCTCTGACCCTCTGGCCGATCGTGACCTACGGTACTACGGGCGGCACCCAGTTCGGCTATCGGTATGCGCTGGATATCTTGCCCATGCTCCTTGTCCTGACCGCGGCAGGCATGGGCTATCAGATGAGCCGGCTCAAGTGGGGCCTGGTGGCCATCTGTTGCCTGATCGGCCTCTGGGGCGTGCTGGCCTTCGAACAGTTCCACTGGGTCCACTGTGACCCTCAGGTTGTCTGCGAATCGCTGTACTGACGGCGCGCTTCGACCTCTAATCCGGAACTGTTACTACCGTTCGAAGCCGGATCTTGCGGCGGTTGTTATACCGGCCGCCTTCTGGATGTTATCCCTTGTAGAGTCTACAAGGGGGTGCCTTATCAGAAGCTTCTATCTCGTTTCCAGCCATGGTGCGGTGCTCTTCTACGTGGCCGCGCATCCGCGGTGTACGATCGGCGAACTCGCTGACGAGCTGGCCTTGACTAAACGCACAGTGTGGGGCCTCATCGGCGATCTGCGGGGAGCGCGAATGCTCCGCGTTTACAGAGACGGCCGCCGTCATCGCTATGAAGTGAACCTCGACGCGCCGTTTTTGCATCCCTGCATCAACGGCTATACGCTTCGCGCAGTCCTCGGGCAGATTTCGGCGCTAGCGCAGGCGCGCGCCACTGCATCATCCTGACTGAAAATCGTCGTTGGATTGCTGCTTCAGGCGTTGGCCGAACACCAGGTTGTCTTCTCATGAGCGTCGCGGCGAAGGCGAGCGTCAAACCAGCCGAGCATGTTCCTCACGGGCTCATCGAACGCGACGAGCGCGACGCCATCGAGGTCCGGGTGCTCGATGATCCTGCGGCCGCCCGGATTTACCGTCCGGATTCCGAGCGTGACGACGTCTTCCCACTGCGTCCGGCCGCCGGCTATAAAACAGACGTCGTGAGCGACGTAGTCACCAATCGAGCCAATCAGCGGGTCTGTGTTCTGGTCGGTGTAGCGCGTCGTCGTGATGGCCACGGCCGCCTTTACTTCTGGAAACAGTCCTGTCGATACGTAGGCCAGGTCGCCGCCGAGACGCGCGCCGATGACGCCAACGCGGCCGGAATCGACTTCTCTCTGGCTCTTTAGCCATTTGAGGGCGGCCTCGACATCAAGCAGGGTGTCGGGGCGATTGGCAAACTGATAAGGCTCCTCTTGACCATCCCGGACGATGGTGGTGCTCCCGCCGAAGCCGCGCAGGTCCGGAGCGAGCACGGCATAACCCGCATTTACGAGCACGGGAACCAGAGGGTCCCACTGGGCGCGGGTGCCGTCTTGCTCGTGCAGTAGAACCACGACCGGCGGGTTCTTCGCATCCCGCGGAATGAACCAGCTGGCGACGATGCGCACGCCGTCTTCGGTCTGGTAGGTGACGGAGTTAGGGCCGAGGTCGGTGATCGAGCCGCGGTGTATTTCATCGCTCGAGAAGGGCCAGATCGAAAAGAAATAGAGGCCGACAGCGACTGCCGACAGGAGAACGACGACGCCGGCTAGTCCCAGCGCGGCGAGGCGTGTCCGGCCGGCGAGTCGTGGTGGAGTGAACCTTCGGGGTACCGCAAGTTTCATCGGGTTCACTTTCAATAGTACAACGGCCAATAGAGCGCGCGGAGGCGGAATATTTCCGTGGTAATCATTGGTTCCAAAAACGGGCTCCTCCACGAACGGTTTGTTGAAGTTTTTCCGTAGACCATTGTCGGCCTGGCCCCTTGACAATAAGGAACCGCGATGTGATAGTTACGGCAACTGCTTCGGCGGGAAGCCGAGGGGGCTATCCCGTCATGAGATAGGGGGTGCGTCCAAGTCGATTCGCAGCTATTCCGCTCCGCTTTTTTGCCCCGCATTTCTAGCCTGAAGGAGGCTCTTCTATGAGGAGGGTTTGGACCTCTCGCGGCGTGCTCCTGCCATTACTGCTGGCGCTCGCTGTATCTTTTGTGTTTCTTGGGCGCGGCGGCCATATCGCCGAAGCGTCCCCATTCAACCCGACGCTGACTACGTCTCTAACCAGCAGCGCTGCTGGTGCGCCGTCGGACATCAACCAATTTGCCAACTGGGGCACATCCGCCGTAGACGGCAAGCGGTCATTCCCGGCCAGCTCCGTCTATTTCACGCCCGGCAACTGGGGCATTCCCAATTGTGCGGGCTTTGGCCTGTCGACCCCGGGCGCCTGCCCGATAACGTTTGACGAGCAGACGGGCAACTTCTCCAGCACGACCACCTTCGGCCTGCTGAACAGCCAGTGCGCGATCGCCATTCCCGTTGGCTTCCCGCAGGGCATGCGCAACTCCTCGACGGACCCGTCCGACACCATACCCCCGGGCCCGGCCTTCACTAATCTGAACGCCGACGTCAACCCGCCGGACGGCATCAAGGACGGCGTAGAGCACTGGAACACCCTGCTTAGCGGTCTCCAGGGCGCGGGACTGCTCCCGGCGACTCCGCCGCGCGAGCGCCAGATCCTGTCCACCACCGCCCTTGGCACGCAAGTCTGGGTAGATGTGCTCACTTACGACCCGGGTCTCCTCGGTGGAGCCGCGAGTACACCGCTGGGCTACGCGACGACCTTCATTCTCGAGAACGCCAACCCGCTGAACCCGCCGGCCCCGAGCCTCATCACCGACACCTGCGGTCTCTCCAACAGCATCACGCAGTCGGGCCTGGCATCGCCAAGCGGCACGATCCACCGCTCCAACCCGGCCACCCCTGGCAGCAGTGTCTTCTTCCTGAACGCGGGAAGCCAGCGTGACGCTGACCAGGGTCCCTCGGCCCCGGCCGAGCCTACCACCTTCGTGCTTCCGGGCGGTTTGAGCGGTTCCGGGTTCGTGAACAGCCTGGACACCTGCCCCTTCCAGCCTAACGTGGGCGGACCGATCGCCCCGGCTGGTAACCCCTTTAACGGCGACTCGAGCGAGTC
>VBJT01000060.1:3875-5052 GCA_005880075.1 Chloroflexota bacterium | reverse complement strand
CTCATGCTTTTGCGCGGGCCCTATGTTCTTCACGTTAAACGTGACCGGGCCTGCATTGACGCTGCTGACGTCGGGGTTTATCGACCACTCCTGAAGCTTTACAGCGACCGTGTTCCCTCCGGACGCGGAAGTCGTTGCCGTTCGTGTAGTCGCGGCAGCCGTCTTCGTCGGACTGTTGCTGGGGCTGTTGTCGTCACTACTGCATGAAACAGACGCGCCCACCATGACGAAAGCGATGGCGGCTAACAAAATCTTCATGTGATCTACTCCTCTCGCTGCGAAATGGGACTTACGATATGAAAGACCGGGTGAGCCGGTGCGATACGCTCAAACTCGACGAGTGGCGCCGCGGGATCAACGCCGAGATGGTGCCGAGTCGCCATCGCCGTCCGTTTGAGGTAGGCCCAGAGCAGGGGCGCCCGTTGATAGATAGGCACCTCGTAAAACCAACTTTTCGGGCGCAAGAAGCGAGCGGTGGCAATCAAACCCACGAATGCCAGTGCTATCACAATCGCCTTACGCACGTCTCACTCCCTCGTTTGTGTCCATTTCCCGTGTTGGCCGGCGGTATGATGTGAACTTTCATGCGGCACCCCCTCATCGGTCGGTGTGGGGCTTAGTCCGAGTGCGGCGAGCGGACATATGGCTGCGTCCTCCGTGACCTTGAACATCCATCCGCTGGTCCTCAACCACTGGGAATTGCAGGGCAGCTTGCCTTTCTTGTCTGCCCACGGACAGAGCCCTCGACGGTCGGGCCCATCGCAGATACCAACCACGCCCGTCCCATCTTCCGTACAGATCCAGGTTGAAGCGCAGTATTCATCATTCAGATTTCTTCCGCTTAGAACCGAGAGAGCTCGCGAGAGCTGCACCAGATCGACCGTCGTCATCCAAGGGTCTTCCGCCGTCAAATCCTTAAGAAGGGACCGTATCCGCGGCGCGAGCGTGGGCGCTGGCTTTTCGGCAGCCACCGGGTTTGCTTGCCCGACGGTTTCTTTTTGCCTTAACGGGTTGCTCACTACTGGACACATCTCACTCACCTCCTGTTCGCAACTCTAGTTAGAAGGTGGTATCGCGACCCAGTGCCGAATGGCCTAAGGGGAAGGGACCTTCGGTCCCGCAAGTTAGATCGATGCAGACCAGCGAGTTCGCCGGGGCATGCGCGATGAAAGGAGCC
>VBJT01000060.1:0-3655 GCA_005880075.1 Chloroflexota bacterium | reverse complement strand
GACGAAACGAGTGCCTCAATTCAGAAGAAGCTCGCAAGCATCCTGAACCAAATCCTAACCTTGGTTTTCGCATAGAGCCGAGGGAGTTCAGCGATAGACGCTTTGGGGATGTCGGCTCCGGGTTTGACCAGGAGCGAGGCGATGATGACGGAAACCACATTTAAGGAAGAATTGACTGACATACTGCTCGCCCATGGGAATCGGTGGATGACAATCCGCGAGCTTGCTGAAGCGGTGAATCTAAGAGGTCGGTACTGGAAGAAAGGACCAATCAGCTCTGACTCCGTATGAAGTGCATATCAGAGCAAGGCACTACCCAATGATTTTTGAGCGAGGCGGCACTAGTCTGCGTCTCACTAACCCCTCCCTCAGATAAGCGCTCACTGCCCGAAGATGAGCCTCACCTTCGGGCAGTCCTAATGACTTGTTGGACGCTGTGCCACCCGGGTGTGCTGTTCCTCGATGACTTGCCGGAGTTGGTGCGCACACGGGTTCACCGGCCGCCGTCTGGCTGACGCAACTTGTGGTCGGCGGAGTCATAGACGGGAATGCCCCAATGTCGTTTAGCGGCGCCGGCTGTGACGCGATGCAATGATACGGTCACAGCGCTGCGAAATCGATTGTCCGACGAGCTTGAATTGATCTTGCGGGAGTCTGACAATCTCCTCTTCGTAGTCGCGCAATGCCCAGTCTAAATGGGTGCCGTATTTCCAGATCTCTTCCAAGAACGGGCTCCATATCCCGGACCAGCCTGTGCCAGTCGCCTTTCTTACGTTCCTTTCCCTGCCAGTACTCTGCTATCTGTGTGATGCGCTCGCTCAGATTCAGGTCATGGAGTTGGGAAGGATAGAGTGGCGCTGATGTTGCTACGGTTGGTGACATCAAGTGGGTGCGGTTCATCGGTGAGTTCGAGGCCAAGGGGTTGAAGCGCCGGTGCGGGTGTACGAGGTGAGGTGGGAGGAGTGGAGAATCTATATCCTCACGCGCCGCTCCAGGGCGGAGCAATCCTTCATGTGGACGTGCACGTGGTGGCGCGTGACGAAGACGCTTAATCAGCGGTAACGACTCGCCAGTCGTTCTCGCATCTGGAGCGGGCGATCGGCCTCGAACCCACGGCCCTCTGCTGGGAAGATTCTGCTCGGCGATTTGTGTCTATTTGAACCTAAAAATCCTGTTTTCGGGCCGTCTTAGCCATCTGCTTCCAAGGCCCCAAGAGGACTACAATGCAACCGTGGTTACGGTATCCAGCGCAAGGGACCGCAGGCAATGGGTTCTCTTGGTATATCGTCTTCCAAGAGAGCCTTCCACTCCACGAATCACACTTTGGCGCAAGCTGAAGCGGTTGGGCGCGGGCCAATTGATTGATGGCCTCGTTGCGCTGCCGCTCGATAGCCGCAACAAGGAGCAGCTGGAATGGCTCGCGGAAGCCGTCATTGAGGACGGCGGGGAAGCTTCGATCTGGACAGCACAACCTGCCACGGCCGCGCAGGAACGCTCGCTCGCCCGGACTATGGCGGAGGCTATCGCGGCAGAGTATCAGCTTGTCATCGATGCCGCAAAGGAAGCCGGGAACGACCCGGCAAACGCCCGTCGTACTCTCGCACGGCTACGGCGAGAGCTCGCTCGCATCAGGGCCCGCGACTTCTTCCCACCCCCTGAGCGGAAGGACGCGGAGTCCCGTGTGCAAATGCTCACCCGCGCGGTCGAGACTGTGCGATGAAGTGGGCGACGCGCGCGGGCTGTCACATCGACCGCGTCGCGTGCGCATGGGTGATAACTCGCTTTATCGACTGCGACGCCGAGTTCGTGTTCGTCAACGATCCGGACGAGATTACGGAAGGCGCTACGGCCTTCGATATAAGAGGCGTGGCGCTGTCGCACCACGAAGGTCGCTGCACGTTCGAAACCATCATCCTTCACTACGAGCTCGTTGACCCAGCGCTCGAACAGATCGCAAAGATCGTCCACGAGGCCGATCTCGCGGACGACGTCTATGACGCGCCGGAGGCCGCCGGCGTCGACATCCTGATTCGCGGTCTCTCCATGGTGAGAACTGACGACGAAATGCTCGCTCTTACGGGGCCGCTCTTCGACGGCCTTTATGAGTACTTCAAGCGCTCGAACATGCTCGCCGGCGCTTGATGTCAGACGTTCAGCGGATCTTTGTAGCACAGGCGCTTCGCGCGTTCGCCTATGGCTTGGGCTCCGTGCTTCTTGGCCTGACGCTCGAGGAGCGCGGTTGGTCAAGTACAGAGGTGGGCGCCCTGCTGACGGCGGTGGTGGCCGGGACGGCGCTCATGTCCGTTGTTATTGGCGCTTTCGGAGACCACCTCGGTCGCCGCCGATCCTACGCTTTGCTCTTTGTGGGACTAGCGTTCGCCGGCCTGGCCTTTGGACTGACGGACAAGTTCTGGCTTCTCGCCATGGTTGCCCTGACGGGCACGCTGTCCACGGAAGTCGTCGAGTCGGGTCCGTTCACATCGCTGGAGCAATCGATGATCGCCGGAGGCGTTCCGCCGTCACGTCGCGGGCGCACATTCGCAATGTACAATGCGGCCGCGACAATCGCTGGGTCAGTCGGGGCCCTGACTGCCGGTGGTCCATCGCTCTTGCGCGAGTCCCTCGGCCTTCCGACAGACGAGCGATTCTTCCTGACGTTCGTCCCTGTCGCACTGCTGGGCGCGGTGGTGGCCCTGTCGCTCTCACCCTCGGTCGAGGCAGAAGCGAAGCGAACAAGCGTTGTTGGTCTCAATAGGTCCCGAAGCACTGTAACCCGCCTCGCTGGCCTGTTCGCCGTTGACTCGCTGGGCGGAGGATTTGTGGTCCAAGCATTCATCGCGTACTGGTTCCGTCTAAAGTTCGGCGTCTCCCCAGAAGTGTTGGGCCTCCTTTTCTTTGGGGTCGGAGTCCTGCAGACCGCCTCGTTCCTCGCGGCTGGCCGTCTTGCTGAACGCTTCGGTCTATTGAATACGATGATAGTCAGCCATGCCCCGTCCAACATTTTGCTTGCCGCGATCCCGTTCGCGCCGACGCTTGGCGTCGCGATCGCTCTCCTACTCGGACGCCAGTCACTCAGCCAAATGGATGTCCCGACGAGACAAGCCTACATCTCGAACCTTGTCGATCCATCTGAGCGCACGGCAGCGGCTGCCTACACGAACACTGCCCGCTACATCGTTAGGCCAGTAGGCCCGGCGCTGGCGGGCGCCGCTCAGCAGATCGCGCTCGGCGCGCCGTTCGTCATTGCCGGGACGTTGAAGATCGGTTACGACCTGACTCTGTGGACCTGGTTCCGCCGAGTCCCACTCGATGATGGAGACAAGGAGGTTGCCACCTGTGAAACGCCCGTAGCCGAGACCATAGCGACCCGCGCCAGCCGATAAAGAAACACCGCCCAACACGAAATAAGCATTCGAAGGAGGTCAACAATGAAATGGATAACGAGAGCAAATCCAAAGGTCGACAGGGTTGCGTGTCCGTGGCTGATCAAGAAGTTCGTCGATCCGGAGGCGGAGTTTCTGTACGCACCCGCCGACCAGGTGATGGCGGTCGCCGAGCGAGAGGGGGCGATCCCGTACGATGTTCCCAACGTCGAGCTCGGGCACCAGGGCGCGGAGTGCAGCTTCGACGCGATCATGAAGAAATACAACCT
The DNA here is from genome assembly GCA_005880075.1 of Chloroflexota bacterium. Lineage (GTDB taxonomy): Bacteria > Chloroflexota > Dehalococcoidia > SM23-28-2 > RBG-16-64-32 > CF-163. The sequence continues at coordinate 3 of VBJT01000060.1, read as the reverse complement.
CAG
>VBJT01000059.1 GCA_005880075.1 Chloroflexota bacterium | reverse complement strand
GGAGAAGGTGGCGAAACTCGTACTTGGGTAAATCTCGCAGGATTACCGCGCACCGGCTCGGCGGTCCGCGATGAAGCCGATGAGGGAACCGAGCACTAGCCCGAGGATCGCTCCCGCTAGGCCGGCGATGAGATACCAGAACGCAGCTCCGATGACGGCTCCAACGAATGTCCAGCGGACGCTGGCCATCAGGCGGACCTGCTCTCCCCTAGGCGTACTCGTGAGCCGCCCCGCTCAAAGATATCTGGGTACTGCCTGGCGCGCCCCGGTATCTGAAAGCGTGTGACCGGTGATCCTTCTTTCTTGCAGTAGTGGCCCCGCGCGTTCACCAAGTCGGCAAGCTTGTCGGTTGTGGTCCATTCGTTGCCACGGCCGAGGAGTATGATTCGCACCTCCTCGTGCAGTGTGCTTTTTCGGGCTCTGGGTTTGCATGTGGTTTGCAAATCGGCCGACTTGCGATCTTCGCGGCGGCTACTTTATGCGCGTTACACGAAGGAAACTGTTGGCTGCGGGGCCAGGATTCGAACCTGGACTAACTGATTCAGAGTCAGTCGTGCTACCGTTACACCATCCCGCAGCAGGCCGCCGGGAACCATCCGGCGCGGGCCTGTTCGATTTTAGCAGGCGCTCTCCTGGCGCGGCAAACGTCGCATAGCCCATCGTCGACGCCCTCTGCTACAATCACACCCGTTCAATCCCTGTTCACTGGTTGCTGTTCATTCGTCACTAAATGTCTCATCGCGTCACGGTCATCCCCGGCGACGGCATCGGCCCCGAGATCATGAACGCCACCATCCGCGTCTTGGAGGCCACCGGCGTCGCCTTCGACTGGGACTATCGTGAAGCTGGCCTCGACGCCGCCGAAAAGTACGGCTCCGTCCTCCCGGAACAGGTCCTTGACTCCGTCCGCACGAACAAAGTCGCCATCAAGGGTCCAATTACGACCCCGCGCGGCGGCGGCTTCCGCTCGGTCAACGTCGCCCTCCGCAAGATGCTTGACCTCTACGCCTGCTTGCGCCCTGCCAAGAGCTACCCGGGCGTCCGCTCCCGCTACCAGAACATCGACCTCGTCATCGTCCGCGAGAACCACGAAGACCTGTACGCCGGTGTTGAATTCGAGAAGGGCGACCCGGCCATCCAGAAAATCGGCGAGCTGACCGACGCCGCCGGCATGGGCCGCATCCGCGAGGACGCCGGCCTCTCGCTGAAGATCATCAGCGAGACCGGCACCACCCGCGTCGCCCGCTTCGCCTTCGAATACGCCCGCAAATACGGACGGAAGAAGGTGACGGCGGTCGCCAAGGACAACATCCTCAAGTTCACCGACGGTCTCTTTTTCGCCACCGCCCGCCACGTCGCCGAAGGCTACAGCGACATCGAGTACCAGGAGGTGCTTGTCGACAACATGGCGATGCAGCTCGTCCAGAAGCCTGAAAACTACGACGTCCTCCTCCTCCCCAACCTGTACGGCGACGTGCTCTCGGACCTCTGCGCCGGACTCGTCGGCGGCCTCGGCGTCGCCCCCGGCGCTAACCTCGGCGATGAGATCGCCCTCTTTGAACCTGTACACGGAAGCGCGCCAAAGTACGCCGGCCAGAATAAGGTCAACCCGATGGCCCTCATGCTTTCCGGAGTAATGATGCTCCGCCACGTCGGCGAAACCGACGCCGCGGACCGCATGGAGAACGGCATCGCCGCCGTTATCGCCGAAGGCAAGAGTGTCACTTACGATATGAAACCTTCCCCCGACGACCCGACCTCCGTCGGCACCTCTCAGGTCGCAGACGCCATAATCGAGAACATGCAGGTCTCATAATGCCTCTCCGTCTGCCGTCATCAGCACGCTGTCGCGTAGAGCCAGCGGAGTGCGGGGGCAAAGCCCATGCTGGGGGTCCGGGGGTGTCCCCCAGTTTTACATTTGCCCGGGTGGGTGGGTGGGTGGCACGGCGTCTCGAATGTGAATTGCGGTGGTGGGGCGGCGGGTCGCCGGAGGAGGCTCCTTGCGCGCCAAAGTAACGATCGTCGGCGCCGGCATGACCGGCGGCACCATGGCCCAGCGCCTAACTGAGACCGGCTACGTCGACGTCGTCCTCCACGACATCATCGAAGGCCTCCCACAAGGGAAAGCACTGGATCTTGGCGAATCCGCGCCGCATATCGGCTTCGACGGCCCCATCATCGGCACTAACGACTGGAAGGACACCGCCGGCTCCAACGTCGTTGTCATCACCTCCGGCGTTCCCCGCAAGCCGGGCATGACCCGCGAAGAACTTCTGAACATCAACGCCGGGATCGTCCGCGACGTAGCGAAGAACGCCGTCGAGCAGTCACCGGACGCCGTCTACATCATCTTCGCCAACCCGATGGACGTGATGTGCCACGTGGCCCTCGAGGCGACGGGCTTGCCGAAAGAGCGCGTCGTCGGTCAGGGGGGCATGCTGGACAGCGCCCGCTACCGGACGTTTATCGCCTGGGCCACCGAAGCCTCCGTCGAGGATGTCCACGCCCAGGTCCTCGGCGGCCACACGGAAGCGACGATGGTACCCATCGTCAGCACCGCATACGTCGGTGGCGTGCCTCTGACTTCGCTTCTTCCGCGGGACAAGATCGACGCCGTCGTCCAGCGCGCGAAGAACGGCGGTGCTGAGGTCGTTTCGCTCCTAAAGACCGGCTCCGCTTTCTATGCGCCGGCGGCAGCAACAGTAGCAATGGTCGAGGCGGTCCTGCTCGACAAGAAGCGCGTGATCCCGTGCGCGACGTTAACGACCGGGGAATACGACATCGAGGACGCCTTCGTCGGCCTTCCGCTGAAGCTCGGCGCCGCTGGTATCGAGCAAGTCTATGCGCCGCCACTTTGGGACGACGAGATCGAAGGCATCCGCAAAGCCGCGGAATCCACGAAAGAACTGCTCGGGCTAATTGAGGCGAAGGACAGGGATTAGGCGCTTGACACACCCTCGCCTGTTTCTCGCCAATGAGTCACGAGTGACTGCACGGGATCGTTCATCGGGCCGACCAGTCCCGCAGTCTAGATCCGTTTGATTGTCACGAACCAGGCCGGTGCGCCGTCGTTGTGGTATCTCGTCTGAACCCGGTCCGGTTCGATGGCGGCGACATTCCATCCATCGCTGGGGTGGAACGCCGCTCTCAGCTCTTCCTGACTGACGGGGTGCGGGCCAGTATTGGGACCATCGTCACTGAAGCACAACACATACAGGGTTCCCTCGTGCTCGGTCACCGACGCTAGACTCGCGACGTATCCTGGTCGCTCGTCGCCGTCGAAGGTGTGGAATAGGCCGCAGTCCAACACCGTCTCAAACCTGCGCCCCAAACGCTCCAACTGGAAAGCGTCAGCCGCGGCGAACTCAACCTCGATCCCACCCTCGTCGGCCTTCGCTCGGGCGATCGCCAGCGCCGTCTCAGCCACGTCAACGCCCAGAACCGACAATCCCAGCGAGGCGACGTGAAGAGCGTTCTCGCCGGTCCCGCAGCCCGCATCGAGCACCGCTCCGGCGAATCCGCCTTCTGATGCCAAACGCACTATTGCTGGCTGCGGCTGCTCAGTATCCCAAGGCGCAGGGCCGTCGTGGTACGACGCATCCCAGGGCAGTCCCGTCAGCCGTTCGTGACTGGTTGGGTGCCGGCCACTGAACGGATCGTCCGCGAGGGTTCCTGATCGCTCCGACAACTTCGTCCCCCTCCTGCAACTGATCTTGCCATCTCATCGATGGACGCCAATCCCCAGGTCTTGATTATTCCTCGCGCGAAATTCATACAACGGTCGGCCTTGCCGAGTGTGTCAATGTCAGTCCCTCGAAGAATTAGCCCGCTAGCTCCCGAATTCGCTCGATACTCTCCAGCCAGCTTTGCGCGCTACCGCCCTGGGCTCCAGTCGTCGGATCGAAGTGCACCTCGTCCGCGCCCATCTCGCGCACATCGGCGATATCTTGCTTGATCTGATCCTCGGACCCGGTGAAGATGAATCTTCCTTCCGGCCCCGGCTCGGGCGAAATCGAGAAATTCGCCCGCACAATCAGCTGAAGCTTCGATGTGTCCCGGCCCGCCTCTTTCGCCATCCCCTTGATGCCTTCCCACATCTGTTTCATCGCCGGCACCGGCAGCCCGACCGGCAACCAGCCATCAGCCTTCGTCGCGATTCGCTTCATGGCCGCCGGGGCGAACGCCGCCATCAAGATGGGTGGGTGCGGCTTCTGCACCGGTTTCGGCTGCATGTAGGACGGCGGGATCTTCCAGATGCTCGCCTTGAACATATCGAGCGCCTCGTCCGCTCGCTTTCCGCGCTGATGTATCGAGACTCCCACCGCGTCGAACTCCTCCGGACACCAGCCAACCCCGAAGCCGATCGTAAGCCGGCCGCCCGTAAAGACGTCAATCGTCGTCAGCCGCCGGGCGAGCAACGCCGCGTTGTAGAAGGGTAAGTCTAGGACGCTCGTCCCCAGCCGTGCGCGCTTCGTTACGGCACCAACCAAACTAAGAGTATCAAGCGGGTCCAGCTGGACCTTGTACTGCTCCGGAATCGGCACGCCTGCCATCCCGCCGTACCCGGCCTTCGGATTGACTGGCACCAGAAGGCGCTCGGTCGTCCAAATCGAATCGTAACCAAGCTCTTCCGCCTTCTGTGCGATCTTAATGACGTTCTCGGGGCTGGCTGCTGGACCGAGGTTCGGGACGTTGAATCCAAGTTTCATCGCTACTCCTTCGATGATGACGGCGCGGGGCGCCCATTGGGGCCGTACGCCCGATGTTAGTTGTGCTCGCTCAACACAGTCAACGCGTTGCCGAAAAACCACCGCTCGCAGAGTGCTATCATTTCGACGATATGGAGCGAAGCAGTCACCTGAGATGAGCGAAGTCCGTATCGTCCACTCCGCCGAGCTCGACCAGCACACCGCCCAAACGCCCGGCATGCAGCGCCGCGCGGCGATCGACCGCAATTCCGTCGGCAGCGAGAAGCTTTGGGTCGGTCTCGTCACGGTCGGTCCCGCGACGAGCACTGGCGCCCACCATCATGGTGACTGCGACAGTGTAGTCTGCATCACGGAGGGTTCCATCACCATCCGTTGGGGTATCCGTCTCGAAAAGCGTGCGGAGGCCCGCCCGGGCGACTTCATCTACATTCCGGCGCAGGTAGTTCACCAGGAGATCAACGAAAGCGACACCATGCCCGTCTCCTCGATTGTCGTGCGCAGCGGCGATAACGTCGTCGAGAACGTCGCGACCTCAGAGCAGGTGGCCGACATGGAGCGCGGCCGCTAGACTACGGTATCCCCGCCATTCCCACGCATAACGCCGTCTCAAAGACATTGCCCGCGCCGTCCGCGTAGGGCCCTTCCGCGCAACCGACGCCTATCTCCGAGTACTGCGCGCCCATAATGACCGCGTAGTGCGGCGGGCTGCCCATCCAGAGGTCAACCAGCTTTTGCGCAGATGGCGGCCCAGTAACGATCACCTCGCCTACA
>VBJT01000058.1 GCA_005880075.1 Chloroflexota bacterium | reverse complement strand
CGACCAGCTCGGCTACCGCTTCCGCTTCCTCATCTTCAGCCCGTCGGACCACCTCGCGCAGGCGATCAACGGCTACAACTACCCGTTCTCGACGAGCTTCATGGACACCGCCGCGGTCGACCGCAACCCGCCGCACGTGACCTTCGCCTACGTCCCGGCCGCCGACGGCGCCGCGCTCGGCCTGGTGCACGATCACGCGTACTGGATCTCCGAGGTGCGCCTGACGAGCACGACGGGCGGTACGACGCCGGCGAAGGGCGTCATCGACGCGCTGAGCCACGGTTTTGGCCTGGGTGATCCGCCGAGCACGGCGGGCACGACCGCCGGGGCGGTGGTGGGCCCCGCGACGGCCGTGCCGGGCGGCATTCTCCTCGACGTGGCGGCGGGGACGCACAGCTTTGTGATCACCTGCCTCTCCGACTTCGACCTCCGGCGGCTGATTCTCACCCGGCACGGGGCCGGGAGCGATCACCTCATGCTCAGGGCACGGATGCCGTCGACGCTCGCGGCGCTCGGGCTTCCGGGTGCCACAATCACCGTCAGGCTCGCCAACGCCGGCGGGACCTTCTTCATGGCCACCGTGCCTGCCGCGCGCCTGGTGCCGAACGCGAACGGGACCCGGCTGCGCTTCCACGACGCGTCG
>VBJT01000057.1 GCA_005880075.1 Chloroflexota bacterium | reverse complement strand
ACTTCGATCATTTGGCGGGGGCGGAGGTGATTGCGGCGAATACCGGCGCAAGGATCATTGGTTCGAACGAGAGCTGCCGCGTGATGCGCGAGCGGGGCGTGCCGAAGGAACAGCTACTGCCTTCGCAGGGCGGCGAGCGGCACAGGTTGGCCGACGGGGTGACGGTCTCTGTGTTTCCGAGCTTGCATGCATGCACGTGGATCCTCACGGAGTCGAATTCGGGCGAAGAGGACCGCGGGCATATGGGTCTGACACAAGACGAGCGGGCGGCGGTCCCGGGCGGGCTGATCGAGCGCATCCGCGGGGTGGTGTCTGGTGGAAGCGAGGAAGGACGAACGATTCTCGAGCACATCCAGTCATGTGCCGGCAGTCTGAGCGATGGTGGGCCGCTGGTGTACCTGATCGAGACGCCCGCGGGGGCGGTCTTCTACCAGGACACGTCGGGCTGCTGGACAGGCGTGCTCGCGAATATCCCGGCGGACGCTGCGATCCTCGCGGGCTCGGGACGGGCGAACGTTGACGGCGAGCCGGTGCAAGGCTCGATAGCGCAGTTCCTGACGATGGAAGCGAAGACGCTGGGCGCGAGGAAGGTAGTGCTGGGGCATCACGACAACTGGATGCCGCCGGTCACGCGGGAAGACTTCGAAATGGCGCCGGTCAGGGAGGAGTTGGCGAGATACGCCCCTCTCGCCTCGCTGATAGAGGCGAGCTACCTGGAGCCGATTGTTCTCTTCGTGTGATTCGATTTCGCTGTGACGTTAGTCTCATCTGGGGACGAGCTGGTCGCCGAAATCCGCGCGGCGATCGAATCGGCCGCGACGGGGCCGCCGGCCCCGGACCGCAAGTTCAACAAGAACGACGAGTTCGTGGCGTACGGGCTCAACGTGCCGGTGTGGCGGAAAATCATGCGCGAGTTCTGGCCGCGCCTGCGCGCGCTGTCGCCGGGCGAGCGGCTGGATCTCGCCGAGGCGCTGTTCGCGGAAGGCGAGGGCTGGCTCGGTCACAGTGCTATATACGTGCTCGCGATGAGCGTCGGGGAACTTGGCCCTCGGGACTTCGAGCGGCTCGACCGGATGGCGGAGCGCTTCACCGGCTGGTCGCATGTGGATGACGTTTGCATCTCGGTCATCCAGCCGCTGCTGAGAGCGCATCGCTCGGAAACGTTGGCGCTGCTCGAGCGCTGGAACCGGTCGCCGAACCGCTGGAAGCGGCGTGCGAGCGTCGTCGCGTTCGTGCGGAAGATTGGAGATTCGGGGGAGTTCACGGAGGACGCGCTGCGGCTGTGCGAGAACCTCGTGTTCGACCGCGAGGACCTCGTGCGGAAGGGGGTGGGCTGGGCGCTAAAGGATCTTATGCGCGGAGAGCGGCAACGAGTGCTGGAATATGTGAAGGAGCTGCGACGGCGCCGCGTTTCGTCGACGATCACGCTATATGCGATTCGCGACCTCGATGGGCGGGAGCGGCGGGACGTGCTGGAGGTGGGGGCGAACCAGATCGCAGGCTAAGACAGTTCGATAACGTCCAGTACCTCGCTTGAGCCGCCTAAGCGCCCCGTTCTTTGTCGATGGCTTCGCTCAAGCGGGGTAGCACTTCGGATGCTATGCGCCGGCACTCTTCTTCGTGAGGGAAGCCGGAGAGGATGAACTCATCGATACCCAAACGCCAGTGGGCTAGCAACTCGTTCGCGACCTGCTCCGGGTCACCGACGATGGCCGTCCCCAGGTTCACCCTTACCTTCGAGATGCCGTTCCAGAGCCGCGGCGCGCGCTCGCTCAACTGTTGGCGCAGCTGCGCCTGCTGCCCGACCATCGGCGTGCCCTCGAAAACGGCGCGGCGTTGGGCTATGACGCGGTCATCGGCCTGAGATACGAGCTCCTCCGCTGCGTCCCAGGCCTCCCGCTCGCTGGGGCGCACTATCAGGTGGGTGCGCAAACCGAAGACAGCGGGGCGGCCGGCGGAGTTAAACTCAGCGCGGACGCGGGCCAAAAGCTGCTCTGTTTCCGGCAGCGGCTGGATCCAAGCGAGGTAGACGTCTGCGCCATGGGCGGCGAACTCGAGCGCCCGCGGAGAAGCGCCGCCTACGTAGAACCGCGGGCCTCCGCCCAAAGGCCCCGGCGAGACGATCGCGCCCCGGAGGCGGATTGTGGTTCCGTCGAAGAGAACGGGCTCGGGTTTCGCCCAGAGGGCGCGCAGGGCCGCTATAAATTCTTCTGCGCGGTCGTAGCGGCGGTCGTGATCGATCTGCTCGCCGAGGCGCTCGAGATCGCCCTCGATTCCGCCGGGGACGACATTGAGGTCAATGCGGCCGCCGCTTATCTGATCGAGAGTAGCCGCCATCTGGGCGAAAAGGCCCGTCGAGATGAACCCGGGCCGGACCGCAACGAGAAAGCGGATGCGGCTTGTGACCGCCGCCAGCGCGGTGACTGTCGTCCAGGTCTCGGCGAGGGGAGCGCTTTCCTCAAAGAGGCCGTTGCTGAAGCGAGTAGGTATGAGCAGCGAGTGATAGCCGAGCTTCTCGGCGGTTTCCACGACTTTCCGCAGATAGTCGAACGACGGCGGCCGCTCCGCTCGAAACGTACCGATATGGGCGCCGTCTCCGTCGATTGGGATGAACCAGTCGAACCTTGGCTCGGGTCTGGACGCTTCGGCTTTCGTCGACATTTTGCGGAAATGAGCTTAGCAGGCCGCCGCGACTGGCGGCTAACCCGTATGACAGAACCTTGACGTGAGCGTTAAAATAGGCCTCGCCTGAAGCACGGATTGGAGCGAAATCATGGACTTTCGTGATGCACCCGAAGAAGCAGCTTTTCGCGAGGAGGTGAAGGCGTTTCTCGCCGCGGAGTTTAAGGGCGCCTCGGACGGCGGGCTGGAAGCGAGCGGGCCTAACGCCGAGCGGGCGAGGGAAGAGGTGTCGCGCGGAGGCGTCGACCGTTTCGGCGCGTACAAGGGTTGGATGAAGAAACTTGCCGCCAAGGGGTGGACTGCGCCGGCGTGGCCGAAGGAATACGGCGGCGCGGGGATGACGGTAATGCAGCAGTTCGTGTTCAACGAGGAGATGGCGAAGGCGCGGGCGCCCCGGCCGGGCGGTATTGGCATCGCCTTCGGCGGCCCGACGATCATCGCCTATGGGACCGACGAGCAGAAGCGGGAGCACCTGCCGGGCATTCTTTCGGGCGATGCC
>VBJT01000056.1 GCA_005880075.1 Chloroflexota bacterium | reverse complement strand
CGGCCCTGCAGCCGTGGAAGTAGCGGCGGCGGGGAGCTAATAGTGGCGCACTGGGGAGGAGCCGCCGGCGGCTGGAGCAATACCGGGCAGCCATCGATGCAACGGCCGAGTTCGCTCAAGCGCAGCGTCGACGGTTGGGACGACGACGAACTGGGCCGCGTCTACGACCACAGCGTCATGCGGCGGCTGTTCCCGTATCTGCGACCTTACAAACGGCAGGCGGTCCTAGCGACGGCGGGAATGCTAATCGCGGCCGTCGCGTCCAACGCGCAGCCGTTCCTGATCGGTCTCGCGGTGAAGCGCTTTATCGCCAACAACGACCTGGCGGGGCTGAATACGATCGGAATCGCGCTGGTAGCGCTGGCAGTTCTCGCCGGGATAGCGCAGTACATTCAGCAGACGACAACTGCCTATATCGGCCACAACATGCTGCTCACGCTTAGAACGCAAATGTTCGGCCATATCGAGAAGCTATCACTCAGCTTCCTCGATCGGAATGAAGTGGGACGCGTGATGTCGCGTGTACAGAACGACGTCACGGTGCTCCAGGAGCTTTTGACCACGGGGTTGTTAACCGTCCTGCAGGACTTTGCCGGGCTGGCGCTTGTCATCTTCTTCCTGATGTACCTGGACGTCGAGCTTGCCCTCGTGACGTTCACCGTGATCCCAGTACTGATCGTCGTGATGGCCGTCTGGCAGATGCGCGCCCGCAAGACGTTCATCCGCGCGCGGCAAGCGATCGCGGTGGTGAACGCAAATCTCCAGGAGAACGTGTCCGGAGTGCGAGTGATCCAGAGCCTCTCGCGGGAGGACGAAAACAGCCGGCGGTTCGACCGGGTGAACTCGGACAACCTGAGCGCGAACGTTGAGGCGGGCCGCGTGACCGCCGCCGTCATGCCGGCGGTTGAGCTCCTGGTATCGCTGGCAACCGCGCTGGTCATTCTGGCCGGCGGTATCCGTCTGCTCCACGGCGATGTCGATCCGGCAGCCGGTGTGGGGACTATCGTGGCGTTCGCTCTCTACGTGCAGCGCTTCTTCGACCCGGTGAGAGATCTCGTCCTCCAGTATACGCAGCTGCAGCGGGCGATGGCCGGCGGGCAGCGCATCTTCGAAGTGCTGGACACCAAGCCTGAGATCGTCGACGCCGACGATGCGGTCACGCTTCCCGATGTTCGGGGCGAGGTTGTCTTCGACAATGTGACCTTCGAATACCTCCCAGGCGTTCCGGTCCTCCAGGACATCAATCTGAGCGTCAAGCCGGGAGAGGCGCTGGCGTTGGTGGGAGCGACGGGGGCGGGGAAGAGCACGCTCACCTCGCTCGTCGCACGCTTCTACGACGTGACGGAGGGACGGCTGCTCATTGACGGACACGACGTTCGGGAGATCGAGCGGCACTCGCTGGCACGGCGGTTGGGCATTGTTCTCCAGGACCCGTTCCTGTTCTCCGGGAGTGTGCAGGACAACATCCGTTACGGGCGGCTGGAGGCCACAAACGAAGAGATAATCGAAGCGGCAAAGACAGTCGGCGCGCACGAATTCATCAAGCGCCTGCCGCAGGGTTACGACACGGTCCTTCACGAGCGGGGGCACAACCTGTCGTTGGGCCAGCGCCAGCTGATCGCCTTCGCGCGGGCGGTGATCGCTGACCCGCGAATCCTGATCCTCGACGAGGCGACCGCAAACGTCGATACGCGCACCGAGGTGGTGATCCAGCGGGCGCTGAAGCGCCTGCTCAAGGGCCGGACCTCATTCGTGATCGCTCACCGCCTATCGACAGTAAGGGGCGCCGACCGGGTCGTCGTAGTGGAGCACGGGCGGATCGTGGAGGAGGGAACGCATGCGCAGCTGCTGGCGCGCAACGGCGTTTACGCGAACCTCTACCGCATGACCTACGAGCAGGCGGCACAAGCCGGCGGAGCAAGTGACGGCCGGCGGCTGGCGCCGATCGTCGGCCCCGCTCCAGCGGACTAGCTCCGGGTTTCGACCAGCAGATTATCGCCAGCAAAGTGACATTGCCGCCTTGACTCATCCTGTTGGGGATGTTCAGAATCTGAAGCCGAGAACATACGTTCGCCCCATTCGTCGCTATGAGAGGAGGACACGAAGTACCGGACTCTTTCGCCACCCGAACCCAAGATGCGATTCTAGACGATATTAGGAGGTAGCCATGACCGATCTATCGGATGGACTGGAAAAAATTGCGGAAGAAGGGTCCGATTCCAACGCGAGAAGACAGAGTGAGTTGGTCAATCTCTCGTTCACGCTGAAAGATGCGAGGATCGTCAAGTACGTGTACGAGGGCGAGGAACGCCAGGCTTACGTCGGGACCGTGGTCATCGACGGGGCCGAAGAAGAGGCCTACCTGCGCGGTGCCATCTGCATGAGGCAGATCAAGTGGATGATCGAAAATGGGAAGCTGCCGGCGGCTCTAAAGCTGGTCCGCGATTCTGATCGCTTCGGCTCCCCCTACGTCCTTAAGGCCGATGAGCCGGCTGGACTGACAGGGCCGGATGGTGTCAACGGTGAGAGTTCTGCGCCAGCGCTTGCGGAACAGGTGGCAGTTTGACGATGCACGCCGGGCGGCCGCTTGTGCACTGCTCAAACCGCGCGGCCGCCCGTGGCTCGTCAGTTGTCGGCTGTGCCCGTAGACAGCGTGCGTCGGGTATCCGACGGGATACCCCCTGAGTGGGGCTGCTATCGGCGGGTTAATCAGGGAGGTTCAGACGCACGGGCTCAAAGCCGTTTCTGGGCGCGCTGCTCGAGCAGCAGCTCCGTTACTTTCGCGATCGCGTGATAGGCATAGATAACGTAGTCGCGCGGGTGTAGCTCCAACGGTTTAAGCTCTTCCTTGCGCAACGCCACCGGGTCGGCCATCTCGAGGTCGAGCAGGGGGAGCTCCTGGCCCATGCGCAGCTCGTACAGCTCACCGTCCGGAGCGAGCACGACGCAGCCGAGGTCGGGATCGGCGGCGCCGGGTGCTTCGATCTCGATACCGTAGGAAAAGAACGCGCCGGGAAACGGTGGAAACGGATCGAGATGGGCCGCCGCCTCTTGGAGCGCGCGGCGCAGGCGCTCCGCCGCGCGCTCGAGCACAGCGTCCGCCTCGTATTTGTATTCGAGCGGGTCTTCAGGCATTGTTCCGTGGATCGGTGATTATTCCGGACTGTTAGCAGAAGTGCTAAAATTTAACTATGGCTAGAGCTCCGCTACAGATGCAGTCCACACGCCTCCGCATCCTCGAGTACCTTCAGCGGAATGGCCGGGCAACTGTCAAGGAGCTTGGGCAGCTGCTCGGCCTCACCTCCACAGGCATTCGCCAGCACCTGACCGTGCTCGAGCGAGACGGGCTCGTGGCTGTGCGCGAGGAACGGGGCCGCGTGGGCCGGCCGAACCTAGTATACTCGCTGACCGACGAAGCGGACGCTGTCTTTCCGAAGACGTACGACGTGCTGGCGAGTGTGCTGCTCGAGGAGATCCGCGCGACTGACGGTAACGAGAAGCTTCATCAGTTGCTGCACAACGTCTCCGAGCGCCTGGCCGCGCCGTACAAGGAGCGGGTGGAAGGTAAAGCGAAGGCTGAGCGGGTGCGCGAAACGGCCCGCATCATGGAGGAGCAGGGTTGCCTGGTGGACGTGACCGAGGCCGGCGGCGAGTACTACATCGATGAGTACACGTGTCCCTTCCCAAAGACTGCCGAACGTGACCGCGCCGTCTGCGCGCTGCACGTCGACTTCGTGCGGATCCTCAGCGGCGATGACGCGCGGCTGACGCGGAGCCTGCTACGCGGCGAGCGCGCCTGCACGTACCGAATCCGGCCGAGCACCAGGCGGGGCGAAGAGCCGGTGGCCGTCGTCGGCTAGCGCGGCCGCTCCAGACCGAAACCGCCCGCGAATTCAAGCCGACGAAGTTCGCCCACCCCGAACCGCGAAAATCGGAACTCGACAGTCGAAAGAAGCGGAGCGTCCGTTTCCGTTTTCGATTTTGGTTTCGTCGCGATTGGTGAGTTTCGAGTTGAACTGCAAGAGTTCCATCGTCGACATGAGGTTTTCCAGAGGAGGCAGCCCCGTCCCATCGGTGCCTCGTTCTTAACGGGGCTCCCGGCGGGGTGACTCCGCAGCTCCGACAGACTCCGCTCGAACTGAGGGAAGAGCCTCGCCCGAAGGCGGGCGGCAGGACGAGCGCGACGGAGCGAGTTTGGCTTACGACGTCTCCATCGCCCAGCGGACTTCGTAGAGGCGGACGGGGTCTTCGAACCCCTTAGGGATGAAGTCGCCGAGGTCAGAA
>VBJT01000055.1 GCA_005880075.1 Chloroflexota bacterium | reverse complement strand
ACCGCGCCCACCTCGATTAACCCTCCGCAGGTCCAGGAAGTCAACGTCACCGTGCGGAACGAGGGCGACCACACGGAACAGTTCGGCGTCTACGCCGATATCGTGCCGCCGGGCGGCCCAGCGAACCCCTACGGCTGTACGCCGAGCGGGCGGATCATCGATACGGTCGTGACGCTCGATACGGCCAGCAACAAGCAGATGGTGGTGCACTCTTCGAATACATTCGCCTGCGCTGACGCAACGGGTGCGGCCGGCCAGACGTGGACCGTAATCGCCGTCGCAGATGTCCACGCCGACGATGCCGGCGCGTGCGGGCCCGGCCAGCTGATGTCGATGTCCTGCTTCAACGCCCTCGCGGACGACGATGACGATGACACCGACAACCGCATGTCCCGAAACTGCTGCATGCTCCCCGGCACGCCGCCCGCCGTCAGTCCTACGCCGACAGCGACTGCGAGTCCTACACCGACGCCAACGGCGAGCCCCACGCCGACGCGAACAGCAAGCCCAACGCCAAGCCCGACTGCGACTGCAACCCGGACGGCCACCGCGACACCGTCGCTCACCGCCACGCCAACGGCGACAGGCACAAGGACGGCGAGCCCAACGCCCACTGGCACGGCAGGTGGAGGGACCGGCACCGGGACGGGAACGGCCACCCCAACCCCGACAGCCACGCACACAGCGACGCCTACCCCCACGCGGACACCAGGGCCAACTTCAACTCGCACCGCTTCCCCGACCGCGACCTCGACAGCATCGCCGTGCCCTGTATGCACGCCCACACCTTCGGCGACCGCGACGGCAACGCCGTTTTGCGGCATCGATCCGCCGTCGCTAACCGAGCTGATCAGCCAGAGCAGCGCCGGATGCCGCGGCAACGACCATAGTCAACGGTCCTCGATCAGCGCGAACGGCCGGTTCGTGGCGTTCGAATCAGTCGCGACAAACCTAGTCCCGGGTGATACGAATGGCGACGAGGACGCCTTTGTTCGCGACCGCCAGACTGGCACGACCGAGCGCGTGAGCGTCGATAGCTCCGGCGGCCAAGGCAATTTCGGAGGCGGTGAACCGAGCATCAGCGGTGATGGCCGCTTCGTCGCGTTTACCTCGGCTTCCTCAAACTTGGTCCCCGACGACACGAACGGCACGATCGATATCTTCGTCCACGACCGGCAAACCGGGGTAACAGAACGGGTAAGCATAAGCAGCGCCGGCGCCCAGGCGGACCGAAATGCATTTGAGTCAGCGATAAGCGCCGATGGACGTTTCGTCGCCTTTGCATCGGATGCGACCACACTCGTGCCCGAAGACAGCTTTCTGGAACAAGACATATTCGTCCACGACCGCCTGACCGGGACGACAGAGCGTGTCTCTGATAGCAGCACCGGAGGAGAGGCCGATGACTATAGCCAAGAGCCGGACCTTAGCGCGGATGGGCGGTTCGTTGCTTTCGGCTCCGCTGCCTCCAACCTGGTGCCGGGGGATGCGAATAATACCAGCGACGTGTTTGTGCGTGACCGTCTCTCTAGCACGACGGAGCTAATCAGCTCAGGTCTCGCCGGAACTCCCGCCGACTCCTACAGCGACTTTGCGGCAATTAGCTCTGACGGCCGGTGGGTGACATTTGTATCCAACGCGTCGAACCTAGTCGCTGCCGACACCAATGGCCGCGAAGATGTGTTCCTCCGCGACCGCCTGTCTGCAACGACCGGGCGCATGAGCGTGGACAGCGCCGGAGGAGAAGGGAACTTCTCCAGCGGAAACGTCGGCGGGCAGGATGTCAGCGGCGACGGCCGCTTCGTCGTGTTTGAATCCACCGCTACAAACCTCATCGCAGACGATACCAACGGCTTCCAGGACGTGTACCGGCGCGACCGGCTGGCGGGGACCACCGAGCGCGTCAGCCTGACCGCAGACGGAGGCGAGGGTAACTTCGACAGCGAGGAGCCCGCCCTGAGCGAGGACGGAGGGTTTGTCTCGTTCACCTCCTTCTCCAACAATCTAGTTGGGCCGACTCCCACGCCATGTACGACATGCACACCAACCTCGACCCCCACCGCGTCGCCGACGGCAACCCCCACTCGCACCCCCACGGCGACACCGACTAATACACCAACCGCCACACCTACAGCAACAGCAACCAGAACTGCCACGGCCACACCGTCCCCAACACCGACGCTCTGCCCCGGGTGCACGCCCGGTCCTACGCCTTCCCCCACCGCAACCCCCACTGTTACTCCAACCGCCACGGCGACAAGGACTGCGACAGCCACACCGACTCGCACTCCCGGCCCCACCGTGACGTGCTGCACCATCACTCCTTCTCCTACTGCTACGTTGACAGCGACCCCCACGCAATGTCCCACGTGCACGCCAACGCCTACCCGCACCGCCACCGCCACGGCAACTCCGACGAGCACGCCCACGCCAGGCCCACAGAACCCGATCATCAGCCTGGACATGCAGCCCGCCGGCAACGCCTATAACGACAGCGCGAATACCATGATTGTCGGGCCGGTCGATGACTGCGTCTCGGGCACGGACGGCACGACACACACCCACCTTGCGCACCTCGTTGTCCAGGATGTCACAGACATGGTCGGCTGGCAGGCGCGCATGAACTACATCGGCGACAAGATGCGCCCCAGCGTGGTCAACTTCGCGCCTTTCCCGGACAGCATCAGGAGCCAGGACATTTCGTTCCTGAACCTGCCCATCGATCCCGCGACCGGCTTTCACCGCGACGTCTCGACGGGGGGAGGAGTCCCGCCGGCAGCTCCGCCCGACGGCAGCAACACGCCGCAGACGATGCTGTTCGGTGCAAGCTACGTCGCTCCTACGTTCAGCTTCGCGCTATCGCCGGACACTCCGCCCAAGGCCGTGCCGGATGGCGGCTCGTATTCGGCGCCGAGCGGGGGCGTCCTGGCGGAGATCACGCTGCAGGTCGTCGGCAACGAGCTGGGCCAATCGCTCCTGATGGACCTCGACGACGGCAGTCCGAATCCTCCGGGCAGCAAGCTGGTTATCTTTAGTGGCAGCGGCACCTTCGACATCAACCTCAACGAGTCGGCGCTGCACGATGGCCGTCACGAGGAAGGCAACCTCTGTCCCGGCGAGTCGGCCACTCCCAGTCCTACGCTGTGCCCCGGCTGCACGCCCGGCCCGACGCCGACAGCTTCGCCCACGCTCACGCCCACCCGCACTCCGACCGCGACGCCAACTGCGACGCCCACGGGAACCGTGAGCCCGACACCGACTGCGACCGCAACCGCCACGCCCACGGCAACACCTACTCGCACACCGAGTCCAACGCCGTCTCCCACGCCCACAGCGTGTCCGAGCTGCACACCCACACCTACTCCCAACTTGCCTGTCATGAGTCTGGACATGGTGACGACCGGCAATACCTACGACGACACGACAAACGCGATGAGCGTGGGCGTCATCGATGACTGCCTCGCGGCGACTTCCGCCGTCACCCACATTCATGCTGCTCACCTGGTGATCCAGAACGTGACGGACCTTGTCGGCTGGCAGGCACGCCTCAATTACATCGGCGACAAGATGCGCCCGCAGGCCCAGAACGCAGCCCCGTTCGTGGACAACACGACCGCCCAAACGGTCGGCTTCACCAACCTGCCTATCGACCAGACGAGCTTCGTCCACCGTGACGTGACGGCCGCCTCGTCGATCCCGGCCGCGCCTCCGGACGGCACTAACACACCGCAGACTGCGCTCATCGGGGCGACTTACAACGGGACTCAGGACTTCGCCGTGTCGCCGGACACGCCGGCCAAGCCCGTCCCGGACGACTCGAGTTACAGCGCGCCGACCGGCGGCGTTCTGACGCAGCTCATTCTTCAGGTCGTCGGCAACGAGACCGGCCAAACGCTGACGATGGACCTTGACGACAATAGCCCGAATCCACCCGGCAGCGCCGCTGTCGTCTTCACCGGCGGCGGATCTCAGACAATAAACATGCCCGAAAGCGCTCTTCGCGACGGCCGCCACGAGGAAGGCGGTGTCTGCTAAGACAGAGTGCTAGAATAGCCGCGTTCAACGCAGTCCTGCACCGAGCCCAAACGGGAGGAACGCGATGACTACCGGACGCATCATCAGCGGTTTTGCGGCCGCTCTCGCCCTCGCCGCTATGGCGTTGCTCGCGCCGGGTGAGCTTGCCCGCGCCAGCACCTTCAACCCGCAGTTCAGCGCGCCCGTCACTTTCAGCGACACGGCGCCAAACGGTCACCCAGATATCACTATCCCCTTCGACATCCCGCCGCCCTCGGCCCTCGGCGGCGCCGTGAACTTCAGCGATCCGTCGCTGACCACGGCCACCGACAGCCAGATTCCAACCGGCGCCTACATCGGCCGGATCAACACCGTCGCCAAGCTCGGCCTCGCCAACGAGGGCTGCAATGCCGACTCCCCCGTCAACTTCGATCTCATCGATGCCGCCACTCCCGCTACCACCAGCGTTCTCATCGCCGGCGGCAGCGGCAACTCCGCCGCTGGCAATCTTGCCGAGGACGATGGTGACCTCGACGAGAACGGCTCGGTGGAGCATCCGGAGTTCGCCAACAACGGCATACCCGACGGCGCCGACGCGTACCCGATCTTCGTCCGTGACAGCCTCGATCCCGATGGCCCGGGCGGGCCGACGCCACCGGTTGCGCCCAGTGCTCGTTACTTCGGGACCGCCGTCGTGGCGGGCGTTCTCATCATCCCGATCGATATCGTCACCCTGGCGCCGGGCGCCCTGGCGGTCTTCCCGAACCAGGCCTGGATGACGGCCGCCTGGGGCGCGCCCTCGATCATCATCCTCGGCGATCCGGAGGCCCCGCCGACAAATACCGGCATCTCCGACTTCTGCAACCTCTCCTCATCCTCCTCCATCTTCGGCATAAGCCATGACAACTCCTGCACCGCCGTCACCCCGCCGCCGGACTGCACGGCCTCGTTCGCCGGCTTTTCGATGCGACAGGCCAAGGACGGCGGCTGCCCCGGTGCCACCGTGCCAAACGAGTGCGGCTTCAACCGCATTACCACTCCGATCAACACCCGGACGCTGAAGGCGAGCGTCTTCGTATCAAGCGACCGCGACTACGATAACGACGGCCACGCCAACTCGCTCGATGTCTGCGTGTCGATTCCGAACCCGACCTGGGACCCGCGCCAGTTCAATGCCCTGTCCGGTGGCGACTCTGACGGCGACGGCCTCCCGGCCGTCTGCGACCCGAACGATGCTTCGTTCAACAATGATCAGGATGGCGACGGCTGGCAAAACCGGGTCGATAATTGCCCGCTTGTCGCCAACAGCCAGCAGCCCGGGAACGGCGGGGGCACCACACCGAACACCTTCCAGTGGGACCAGGATGTCCCCCGCGACCAGCCTGTCGGCGATAGCGGCTCCCACGCCGACGGCATCGGCCCCGATTGCGATCCCCGGCCGGCCGGCCCGAATGGACACTACCATGCCACCGTTGTCACCAGCCGCGTCTGCATCGGCCTCGCCGGCGCGGATCGACACCGACTGCGATGATGACCTCGTAATCGACCGCTTCGATAACTGCGTCGCCGGTGCTAACCCCCGCTTGCCGAACTTCGCCCAATCGCAGCGCGACCTGAACGCCGACGGCTTCTCCGACATCAGCGACATTTCGCTGCTTACCGGCGTCTTCGGCGCTCAAGGTGGTAATCCGGACAACGACGGCGTTGGCGACAGCGGTGTTGCCGGCTACCAGGGCCGCTATGACCTGAACTACGACAGCTTCGTCGATATAACGGACGTCTCGCTAATGACGGGCATTTTTGGCGCGACCTGCCTGTAGACGCGACTTAGGCGATGCTCTCGCCTGTGGGCATTGCGTGCGCACTAGCGGGGTCATCCCGCCCGACTCCTCGACGGGCAGGCGGGCGCAAGCTTTGGCCGGGCCGCTGCGTCTGTCCAATCAGAAAGCCCGGCCGCTGAAACGGGCCGGGCCTTCTGGAACCTTTGGAGGAAAGGCAGTCGGGGGCCAGTGCGACTGCGCTTCCTTTTAGTCGGATTAACGCTCAGAGTTTCGGAAATTCGTCGTCTGAAAATTCATCGTTCTTTTATTAAACATTCGTCGCCGCTTCATGCAGCCGCCCCGGGCTCCCGTCAACAATTAGAAGTCCAGACCTTCCCGTTTGGGTGGCAGGGCCGGGAGAGCCCTTGACCTGGCCCTGCATTTCCTCTGGCCTCGAATGTCCCGTCGTTTATCTCCCGATGACGAAAGCAGCCTGAGGCTTAGCATCGTTCGTCAGATCGCCGACGACGTAGCGGGGATCATTGCCGGAGTGGAGTCGGCGGAAATCAACGGCAACGTTCACCTCCCGAAGCCGCCGCTCGTCAGCGCCCTCAGCCGATACTTCGACGACGCTGGCGCGGACCGCGACGCCTTTGTCACGCGCTGCTACCGCCGGTAGCGGCCGCGGACCGCTCCGCTTAGCGCGTATCGACCGGCCGGCACGGGTGATACGGGTCGGGATTCGTGCAGCCGGTGCCGCTGCCAAAGATGCCCAGCCCAAAGACGTCGTTTGCAACGAGAACGATGGCAGTCGTAATCACAACGACAAGGAACAGGCAGCCGAGTCCTATCGCGATCTTCTCGGACCCGCCGCTGTTCAGCCACTCGACGATAGGCGCAATGATGCGGCAAATTCTGGAAATACGCGCCATCACGGAGTCACGGCCCGAACACTCCTCCGAGGCCGGCCAGCGACCTGCATCATACCACGCAGTTCGCCTCATCTTTGCCTGCTGACCCAGCCTCCGGCGACCAGATGTCAAGAGGCGGTTGGTGCCTTCTCAGAGAGGACAGTTACCCTGACTAGCTTGCCTGCCGCCGATGAGGAGCTAGAGAACCCGCGCTCGCTAAGACGCGGTCGGCGTGGCGGCCGCACGAACCCGCCCCGCTGCCTTGCCGGGCCGGCTGTGCTATCTCACGGTTGCACGGTAAAAGTTGCGTATGCCTTCTTCTCCCAGTGCACCAGCCCTCTCTGCACAATGTTGTCCACGAAGACGTACTTGCCCGGTGTCATAGTGACCGTGACAGTCTGCGTCTTCCCTACCCCAAGGACCTTGCCTTCGCCCGGCGATGTGATACCGTTGCCCTCCTCATCGAGCGAATTGTCCTTCAGCGTCGGCAGAGCTTCCGGCGCGATGTCCGTCTTCAGAATTATGAACTCGTGGCTTTGCGCCGGGCCTGTATTCTGAATGTTGAACGTGACCGCTCCGGCCTTGGCGCTGGTCACGCTCGGCTTGATTGACCACTCGCTCAGCGTCACGTCAACCGTTGCCGATGACGCCGTCGTGTCTGCGGTATCAGTACTGTCTGACGTGTCACTGCTGTCTGCGGAGGTGTTGCCGCTCGGTTCTTCCGCCTCGAGCGTGCTTGTCGAAGGCGTCTTCGCCAGACCGGTTGCGGACGCTACGCCCATCGCGGAGCCGGTGATAGCGATAGCAGCCACGATGCCGGCCCACCCAAAAAGGTGCTTGCGGTTCTTCAATTCAACTTCGCTCCTTTAAAGGTCATAGTCGGTTGTGCTCACTCGGCTGATTCGGGCTCTGGGAGGGTCTTGATTCGCGGCGAGCCGTTTCCACTTATGTAACCGGGTTGGTCCGTCTTCGTGATCACCAGGTAAACGACGAGAGCCAGGATGGCAAGCAGGAAGATGAAGCTTGTCTGGTCCGTGCCCAACCCAAGCCCGCCATCGACGGTGTCCTGGGAAAGATAGTCGCCGATCGACGCCCCGAGCGGGCGAGTTATCACGTAAGCAGCCCAGAATGCCCCCACGGGGTTCACATCCAACCCGAAGTGAGCGATGGCAATAACGGAGATAATGCCGGCAAAGAGAATCAGTGAGTTCAGATAACCAAGGTTGAATTTCTCTGCGACAAGATCGCCGGCTGCCGTACCCAGCGCGAACGTAAAGAGGATCGCCAGCCAGTAAAAAGCCTCACGCCGGAAGGTATAGATGGTATGGATAGACAGCGTCCGTTCGACCGAGTACCACACAAAGAAGACCAGGGCGAGGACGACCGTAAAGATGGCAGTGGTTATTTCAAGAGCTACTCCAAAGTCGTCCGTGAGTTTGTCGGTGATCAAGGTCCCAAAGACGCTAATCAGAACGACAGCAACCCAGTAGACGGGGGCGATGTACCTTCTCGTAGCGAGCTGGACAACCAGGGCGAGGACGGTTAACGCGCCAACGAAGTACAGCGTGTACGTGCCGAAGCCCAGATCAACGTTCAGGTAGTCAGCGAACGTCTCGCCAACTGTAGTGCAGAGCACCTTGATGATCCAGAAATACATGGTGATCTCCGGCACCTTGTTCAGCATCGGCCTCGTCCGCCATTCGGTGGCGCCTGCTATCGCACTACGCAGCATCTCAAAGTCTCCTCATTGGGCTAACGATCATAGGAAGATGGCGAGAGTCGCCTGGTCCGGTCCGCCGCATCCCTTCGGGCAAAGATAACAACCGGCCGTTAGCCTCGTAATGAAAGTAGCGTGAGAATGCCGTGAAGTTCCGATGAAACACGACGGCGGCGGTTTAGGGTGGCCTGCAACGGAGCTGGCCGAGAAGACTACAAGCGGCCGCATTCGATCCGGACACAATCATGACCAAAACAATCGAGCAAAATCGGCCCAGGCCAAGGTAAGACGCCCGTCAAACGCAAACTTTTCCCAGAGCTATCAAGACTAAGGCCCATGACAATCAAACGGCATCCCGGTTCCCGCAGGCCACAGCCTCATCGGTAGTGGGTCAGTTTGAACTGACCCACTGCCGCCTCATTGCCCCGCTTGAGGCGCCGCAGTATAATTCCCGTCGTCCGTCAGCCGAGCCTTTGAGGGGGGTACAGCTGTGCGCTGGTTCCAACATATCCTGCTGACTGCTGCTGTCATCGTCGCCGTAATGGCGATCGCAAGACAGGACGCGGCGGCCTTCACCAACAACGTGTCGGACTCGATCGGCGCGCTCGGCGATTCGATAACCCAGGCCGCCAATTTGGACTCGTCCCATATTGGAAACAACCCGGACTATTCGTGGGCTACGGGCACTCAGGCGACCGTACAAAGCGTCTATTCTCGCACCCTCTCTGGCAATCCGAACATAAGCGGCAAGAACTTCAACTACTCCGTAAGCGGCGCCAAGATGACGGACCTCAACGGCCAGGCGGTCAACCTCAACGGCACCCCAGGCGGCATGGAACTCGTCACCGTCGAGATGGGCGGCAACGACGTCTGCACTGGTGATGAACCCTCGATGACCCCGGTCGCGACGTACCGGACACAGTTCCAGACGGCAATGAACACCCTAACGACGGGCTTTCCCAACCGGCGCATCCTCGTTCTGAGCATCCCTGATGTCTACCAGCTGTGGGCCCTGCTGCACACCAACTCGAGCGCCGTGTCCGTCTGGAACGTCGCTCACATCTGCCAATCGTTGCTGGCGAACCCGACCTCGACGGCTCAAGCAGACGTCGACCGGCGGGCGCGTGTGCGGCAGCGGAACATCGACTTCAACACGCAGCTCTCGGAGGTGTGCGCGCTCTATCCGAAGTGCCGGTTCGACAACAACGCGATCTTCAATGCTGGGTTTACCGCGGCCGACGTGTCGACGTTCGACTACTTCCACCCGTCGATCCAGGGGCAGATGAACCTGGCGTCCGGCGCATGGCAGATCGCCGACATGGACGCGGACGGCTGGGCGACCGACTCCGAGACGGCAATCGGCACTGACCCGCTCGACAACTGCCCTGATAACACTTCCGACAACGCCTGGCCG
>VBJT01000054.1 GCA_005880075.1 Chloroflexota bacterium | reverse complement strand
CAACGAGCACTTCATTCCGGTGCGCGTCGACAACGACCAGCGGCCTGACGTGAACGCCCGTTACAACATGGGCGGCTGGCCGACGACGGCGTTCCTCACGCCGGAGGGCGAAATCCTGGCCGGCGCGACCTATGTGCCGCCCGACCAGATGAAGGACCTGCTGCCAAAGGTGAACGTGCACTGGCAGACGAACCGCCTGGAGATAGCCGGCAAAGCCGCTGAGTTGCGCCAGCAACGGCAAACGGCGATGAGCGGCGAGCGCGGCGAACTTTCCCAGCGCATCTTCGAGGTAATTCTGCGCAGCGTCATCGAGAACTATGATCCCGTGCACGGTGGCTTCGGCGAGGCGCCCAAGTTCCCGCATAGCGATTCAGTCGACCTTCTGCTCTATGCCTATCGGAAGAAGCGAGATCCCGACCTGCTGCACATGGCGCGCAAAACGCTGGACTTCATGTCGCGTGGAGGAGTGTTCGATCAGGAGTGGGGTGGTTTCTTCCGCTATGCCACGAAGCGGGACTGGAGCGAGCCGCACTACGAGAAGATGCTCGAGGATAACGCTAAACTCCTGAGCAATCTGCTCACGCTCTACCGGACCACGAAGGACGACGCGCACGCGGAAACGGCGCGGCGGACCATCGGCTATCTCGACTGGAAGCTGCGGGACAAGAAGCGGGGCTTCTTCTATGGCTCGCAGGACGCGGACGAGGAGTTCTACAAGCTCTCGAAGGAAGAACGTGACCACGCCGAAGAGCCGTATATCGACCGCACGTGCTATGTGAGCTGGAACGCGATGGCGGTGTCTGCCTACCTAGAGGCTTCGTGGACGCTGGACTTCTCGGGCGCAGAGGATGGGCAGCGGAGGGACACGCGAGAGGCGTCCCTGGCCGCGCTGGAGTTCCTCTGGGACGAATGCCGCGATCCGGAGCGCGGGATGTACCGCTTCCACGACGGTCACGAGCCGAAGATTCTCGGGCTGCTGGGCGACCAGGCCTACACGGCGAAAGCGCTGCTCGATGCGTATGAAGGGACGGGCAACGCCAAATACCTGGAACGAGCACTGGAACTGGCGCGATTCATGCTGGGTCGCTTCGTCGACCGGGAGACCGGTGGCTTCTATGACGTCTGGGACGAAGCCCAGGATGTGGGGCGCTTGAAGGACCGGCAGAAGTCCCTCCAGGACAACACTGCCTGTGCCGAGGTCTTGCTGCGGCTGCATCACCTGACGCGAGAGGAAGACTACCGGACCATCGCTCAGGCGACGCTCGAAGCGTTCGTCAGCGCGTACCCGCACATGGGGTACTTCGCGGCGGGGTACGCGCGACAAGTGGACACGCTGCTCAATCCGCCGGCGGAGGTGACTATCGTCGGCGATGTCGAATCCGCTTCCGGACTGCATCGGGCGGCGCTATGGCTGGACGTGCCGTCGAGGGTGGTACAGATGCTAGACCCGGCAAGCCACCGTGAACGGCTGGAGGCGTTTTCGCTGCCGGCCGAGCCGATTCCGGCGGCGTACGCCTGCTTTGGGACGATGTGCTTGGCGCCGGTGAGGCAGCCTGATGCGCTGATCGAGACGGTGCGGCAGATGCAGCAGGAGGCCGTCGGCCCAGCGTCCGCTTCTTGACGCCTGAGGCGGAGGCCTACCTTGCGAAGGCGCGCGAAAGCCTTGCCTCCGCCGAGGCTCATCTCCGAGCGGGGACATTCAATTCCACCGCGAACCGGCCGTATTACTCAGCGTTTCAAGCGGCGATATCCACGTTCATAGAGCACGGCGTAGGTAGACCGGGGCGCTCGTGGGACCATCGATTCGTGATGAGCGAGTTTTCCGGTAAACTGGTAACACGAAGGAAAGTGGCGTCTGCCAACTGGGTGGCAAGTTGGAACTTCTCATGACCACGCGGTTGGTGGCTGACTACAATCCAGAAAGCGTTAGCAGGCGCGCGGCCGAACGGTCGCTGCGTGAAGCACGCAGGTTCCTCTCCGAGTTGGCACCGGAAAAGGAATGAGATGGCAATAAGACCAAAGGCGAAGCGCAATGTTCACGAGTATGCGGAGGACCTCATGCAGCTCGTACGAAGTCATTTTCTGGACGCGGAATTCGAGCTACAGCGCGCGCGAGCCAAAGACTATGCCCTGGTTGTGAAGAACACCAATCTCGATGATCTGTTCGATCTTCTGCCGCTAACGGCCGAACGAACGACCGATATCCTCGTGGAATCCGGCATCCACATTCACGTCCTCCCGGAAGGCCGTATCGATCAGAATCCGTCGTGATCGCTGAAGATCCAGTCGCCCGCGTGATGCACGAGCTGCCGTACGGGCTGTATATCATCGGGTCCAAGGAGGCGGAGGGCGAGAAAGTCAACGGCATGATGGCCGACTGGGTGATGCAGGTGTCGTTCGAGCCGCGGCTTGTAGGCGTGGCGTTTGAGAACGACGCACACACGCTGGGCAACGTCCGAGCGCACGGCGTGTTCAGCGTGAACCTCCTTGGGGCGGACAAAGGAAGTATGGATCTGGCGCGGCCGTTCGCGCAGCCGCACAGGGGGACGAAGGTGCAGGGGCGCAAGGGCGCGGAGGCGACGGCCGTCCACTACAAGCTCGACGGACTCGATTACCGGTTGACGGATCGGGGTTGCCCGGTGCTGAATGCGGCACTGGCCTGGTTCGAGTGTGAGGCCGCGCAGTACCTGGATATCGGCGATCACACGCTGGTCGTCGGGCGGGTACTGGATGGGCGCGTCGAGCGCGAGGCGGAGCCGATGACATCGACGTACACCGGCTGGACGTACAGCGGCTAGGAGCGACAGGATCGAGTTTGTTTGGCAGAACGGTCTCTCTCTAGGGAAGGCGTGATTGGATGGCGAGCAAAGACGACATAGTCCGGCACATGGAGCAGCTTCGGGCGGAGATCGAGGAGGCAGTGTCGGCGATGCCAGAGGACGGCTGGTCGAAATGCGTTTACGAGAGCGGTTGGAACGCGTATCAGCTGCTCAGTCATATCGCCTCGATGAGTGGCACGGGCGGGTTCGTGCTGAATTTGGCGCGCATGCCGTCGGCGCCGAGCCTGGGCGCCGGCTTTGATGAGGACGGGTTCAACGCTCGCCTGGTCGCTGAACGCGAAGGAAGGAGCACGTCCGAGCTTGTCGGCGAGATCGGGGCGAATTTCGCGCGGGACGTCGCGGCCATTCGCGCGGCTCCCGAGGAGGTGCTCACGAAGCAGTTCCGCGCGCCTTGGGGCGTTGAGGGCGAGGTGGCGGACGTGATTATCGAGTCGCTGCAAGGACACCTCGGCCTGCATCTGGCAGACCTTCGGTCGGCGATCTAGGGACACACCAGAGGCGGGGGCTGCCTTTCGGATAGGATCGTATTGCGGTCAGAGGGGGACGTGTTTACCGGAAAGCAAGCGGCGCGTCTCTACGAGACTACGGTCAGCCGCCGCCTTCCAAGGCGGCCTTGAGGCGGCGCACCTCGGCCAGATGCTCGAGGTCGTGCTGGGCTAGCTCGCGGGCCAGTGTCTCGATTGTGACTTGTCCGCGGTATGGGTGCTCGGCACTCTCGTGCCAGTCCGCGTCATCCAGGCCCCAGAGGAGGTACGTCGTCTCCTGCCGCAGCTCTCGTAGCTCCGAGAGCAGATCGCCGAGATCGGCTGAGCGATAATTGCTCTCGGCGGGGAGCAGGTCGATGTCCCAGGCGGGGAGTGGGCCACGCGCGCCTTCGGCGATAGCGTTCATCTGACGGAGCGCCAGCTCTTCGGCGTCCCTCAGGTGGGCGGCGACCTCTTTGAGGCACCAATCGCCTTCCCCGGGCGAGTGGACGAGCTCATCCTCCGCGAGGCCCGCGAGCTCCCTAACGACAGTGTTCGAGCACTCGCGCAGGGCCTTCAGCACCCAGCCCGAGGTGTCGCTTTGCCGCAAGAGCATGCGGATATTGTAGCGCGGCCCGGCGCCTTTGACCCTCTCCCGCCGCCGCCAATATCATTATTGCGCCGTGATCAGCGCACAGGCCCTTCCCTTCACCCTGCTGATCGTGCTCGTTGAGTTCACTGTCGGAGGCCTGTGGGTCCTGTGGGCGGCGCACATCCGGGGCGAATCGGCGGCGTCTTTCGTCAAGTTTGGGGCGGGGATGGTTGCGGTGATGGCG
>VBJT01000053.1:2767-7052 GCA_005880075.1 Chloroflexota bacterium | reverse complement strand
TGGAAAATAGATTCATGGAGACGCCAGCTATTCTTTTCCGCCGCCGGCTCGGCGCCCGCCGGGCTCACCGCCCGACGTCCTCCCATCAGCTACGGAACAATGCAATCACTATCATGAGAAGACCAAATCCAATACCCAAGGCCGCGCCATAGATCGCGGTAACGGGCTCGAGCCAAACCGGTCCACGCAGCGCCGGTGGCAAATGTCGCTCCGACCATTCCCGCTGCATCCTAGCACTCCACTTACGGAAGACGAATATAAAGAGCGTCTTCAATATGCGCATACACTACGATGATCGCCAGGATCTTCGCTCGTGGTATCTGACAGATGCAGACGGACCAAACGAGTCACGCATCTTTTCGTTCGATCTCCCGCAGGAATTATTTCTTCTCTACGCACGATCCGGAGAGTTGTCAAGACGAGACGCCGCAGACCTAAAGCAAACGCACCTGGCGGAAATGGTGGGATACTACTCGCCTGTTGACGAAGTGCCTAGGCAAGTGACCTTCAAACTGGACCCAGGTTGGATTGCGGAAGTGGTTGCAAGAACCCGCCGCGCCTGATGACTCACGGGAATCTCCGAAGCTTGAACGACGAAGGTGGCGGCACGAGTATTGGCGGGAGACCTATTTCTCGCCATTTTAGCGTGGACCCCTACCCCGGTTCGTCACGAACCAGTCACCCCCGCCTAGCTTTCACCGCTTCCGGCGGCCGCAATCATAAATGCGAGCAGCCGTGTGCTAAAGCACGAGAAGGGGCCGATCTCAAAAGACAAGTGGCAGGCGTCGTCTTCGCGAATCTCGTGAGTGAAAGCCGCACGGGGCCTTCGCCAGATTTGGCTCACCAGGCGCCGCCTCGAGCAGATACCTCTCCACGAACAAGCGGCACGTCATCGAGACGGGCTCGGTACTGAAGTCACAGCGTTATGGCAAAGGCTTCGGTCGGCTAAGGCCCGAAGTATCCGACTACGTCGAAAATCGCGTGCGTCTGCCCCTGAGCATTGTAGGCCCTGACATTCCCGGGCGTGTTGACCTTGACGACAACCAGGTTGGGCACAGTCTGCCCAGCACCGAAATTCAGGTTCGAGGCGACGGGCATGGGTTCGTCGGGATAAACCGTTAGGTAGCTGGTAGCCGTCGGCTCGGTCACAGTAGCGTTAACGACGACCGCCGCTGCTCCCAAAGCAGGAACCGCGCACACGCCCGTCACGTCGACGCTGACCGAGCTCGGCGGCCCAAGCTTGCCCTTCGGCCCGGGTGCTGACTCGCTTTGCCGCGTATCCCAGTTTCGGCAAGGAGTAACCGCATGGAAAAGATCCCCCGTCGCACCGTACCAGCCGACGACATCGAAAATGACATGCGTAGAACCGGCGGCATTGTAGAGCTTCACACTGCCATCAGGACCAACCTTGACAGTGACGAGATTGGCCACCGTCTGTCCGGCAACAAAGTTCAAGTTCGACGCTAGCGGACGGATGGCGTCTGATGGATATACCGTAAGGTAGCCAGCCGCCGAAGCGTCCGTGACGGTTGCATTGATTACGACGGCCGCTACGCCGGAGTCCGGTACACCGCCGAGACCAGTCACGTCCACGGTGATGTCACTGGTCGGGTTAACCTTGCCTGCAGGCTCCCCTTGCGGGCCAACCCTCGTATCAAGGATTCGGGACGGCGGCAGCGCATTGAACTGAGAGCCTTCTGTCGGCGAGCCGTACCAACCAATGATGTCGAAGATTACATGGGTAGATCCCAGTGCGTTATAGACCTTCACATTGCCATCGGCGCCCACCTTCACCGTCACCAGGTTCGGCACGGTTTGTCCCGCCACGAAGTTCAGGTTTGAAGCCACGGGCCGCGTCGCGCCCGAGGGATAGACACTCAGGAAGCTACCCGCTGTCGCCCCCGTCACCGTGACGTTGACAACAACAGCAGACACGTTGCTCAGGGGAACCCCGCTGGGGCCGCCGGTGACATGGACGCTGATTTCTGAATTCGGCCCGACCTTGCCCGCCGGCGAACCCTGCGGGCCAGATCTCGTATCCAAAATTCGGTAAGGACTAACAGGGTGGTAGTAGGTTCCGACGCCGCTGTCAGGATCGCAGGCGTTCCCAATGCCGTCCCCGTCACCGTCCTGCTGACTGGGATTGGGTACGGCGGTGCAGTTATCCGAAGCGTTGAGGACGCCGTCTCCGTCGATGTCCGAATCGCAGGCATCGCCAATGCTGTCCGCGTCGATGTCCTCCTGACCTGAGTTCGGCGTGCTCGGGCAGTTGTCGCAGGGGTCGCCGACGCGATCGTTGTCGCCGTCCGTCTGCGATGAATTCGGAATTGAGGCGCAGTTGTCGAACGGATCCCATTCGCCGTCCCCGTCGGTGTCACCCAGGTCGCGGAGGAACACGTCGATGCAGGGGTCGAGCTCCGGGTCTGCATCCATCTGGCACACATTCGTATCGTTCGGAACCAGGTTAGATGCATCCGAATCGAATGCCACGTACCGGCCGTTCGCGCTGATGGCAGGCGAACCGCTATCCCCGTTCCCCTGGGCCCCCGTGCTGCTTGTGCTTAGCATGTGCGTCACGCCTGTCTTGCGGTCGTGGACGAAAGCGTCGAACTTGCCGTTCGTATCTCCTACGACAAGGTTCGTCGCCGCCGAATGAAATGCCACGTACCGCCCGTCCGCGCTGATGCTGACCGGCTGGCAGCATCCGCCACTCAAGCCGTTCCCCTGCTCTCTTGACGTGCTCACACTGACCCTGCTTGTTTCCCCCGTCTGTCGGTCGTGGACGAACACATCTGGACAGTTGTCAGTGTAGATGCCGTCCCTGTTGTTGTCGCAGCTGTAGTTTGTGTCGCCAGGGACGAGGTCCGAAGCGTACGAGTAGAAGGCTACATACCGCCCGTCCGCGCTTATAGCCGGGTCCCGGCTTTGTCCGTTCGCCTGCCCTCCGCCAGTCGCCACACTTACTCGCGTTGTTGTCCCCAGCTGGCGATCCCGCACGAAGATGTCGGCGCAGTTCTCGTTGAACACCTTGTCACCGTCGTTATCGCACGAGTTATTCGTGTCACCCGCCACTAGGTTCGAGGCGGTCGAGTAGAACGCAACGTAGCGGCCGTCGGCGCTGATCGCCGGGCGATAGCTATCGCCATTTGCCTGCTGCGCCAGGCTGTTCACGCTGACACGTTCCGTCACTCCTGCTTGGACAGATCTCAGGAATACGTCGGCGCAGTTGTAGGGCGATCCGCGGTAGTAGCAAGAGTTCGTATCGCCCGACACAAGATTATCCGCCCAGGACCAGAACGCGACGATACTGCCATCAGCGTTGACCGCCGGCCCGGCGCTGAGGTAGTTCGCCTCGCCGCCTCCAGTTGCCACACTCGCTCTAGCTGTAGTGTCAGCCCGGGCATCCCGCACAAAAATGTCAGCGCAGTTTTCCAAGTAACGACCGTCCCCGTTGTTGTCGCAGTAGTTATTCTGGTCGGAGGGGACAAGTGCCGCTTCGGAGGCGATCGCCACATAGCGGCCGTCCGCGCTAATACCGAGCTCTCCGGCATAGCTTTCGCCGACTTCCTGCCCGTAAGTGCCAGTGCTTACGAGTGTCGTGGTTCCTCCTGGCCAATCTCGAAGGAAGACGTCGGTAGAAGGATTGGCGTCGTATCCGCTGAGATGCGCGTCCGAAGCGAAGGCGACGAACCGACCGTCGGCGCTGATCTCCGGGCAGCAGCTGAACGTGTTACTCTGAGTGCCCGCGTCATCGACGCTTGCGTTAATCGTGCGCGGCGGCCCTGGACCCCCAAAGGCGACGATGTCCGGGCGCTGACGAAGCACGATAAGCCCGTTGCCCGCGGTAGCAATATCGGGAAGCCCGTCTGAGTTTAGGTCGCCCACATCGATACCATTGATAGAGGCAGCGGCGAAGGCGCGTAAAGGAATTTCGGCCGCTAGAGAACCATCGTCGTTCTGGCGATATATACCGACTGTCTGCCGCTCATAATGGGTTGTGATAAGGTCCTTCCTCTCATCGCTGTTCATATCACGCGCCTCGACAGGCGTCGGCATGTCGTAGGAAGCGTACGAAATGGGCGTATTGAGGGTTCCGGAAGCGTTCTGCGGAAAGACATTTAGCCCAACCGCCCCTGTCGTTGCAATGACGTCCTCTCGGCCATCGCCCGTAACGTCGGCCACCTCAATGCCGTTTACCCAGCGCATGTAGGCCCCGGGTGCAATCGAGTACTCAACCCCGGCGGCAAAAGTTCCGTCCGGTTGTTGAGCGTATACGCTAATCCTT
>VBJT01000053.1:0-2694 GCA_005880075.1 Chloroflexota bacterium | reverse complement strand
GACAACGAAAATACCGAAGCCATTCGTCAAGACGAGATCAGATCGTCCGTCACCGTCCATATCCGCAATATCGACATCACGCGGCCAGTCGATCGGGAGCAGCACCGGAGGAGAAAGAGTACCCCCCGACTGGTAGTACAAATCGATTCCGGTACCGTGGGCGGCCGCAATGTCCGCTAAGCCATCGTTGTTTAGGTCGCCCCTCGCCAAAGGCATTGCGCCTGCCCAATTGCCGGAATTGGTCGGGATCTCGATGGGCGTTGCCAGTGAGCCATTTGCGGTCTGGGCGTAGAGGTAGAGCTTGTAATTCCTGATCGTCGGGTCGATCGGGTAGGGATCCCAGAGCGCACTGACGGCGACGTCATCGCGCCCGTCGCCAGTAAAGTCAGCCACCGCGACCGAATTTACCCCTCGCCCGTTCGCGTCGAAGGTTTGGGGAGGGTCAAAGAACAAAGCACTCGACCCTTCAGCGGTCCCAGGTGGAGACGGCCCTTGAGCAAGAAGGACAGCGGTCAGCGCCAACACCAGCGCCCCCAGCTTCCTGCCCATTGACGAGAGGCTCCTTTCGCGGAGAGATGTGCCCGAAATATAAGGTGAGCCTCGCTAGAACGTCAATGCCTGAAAAGAAGTGCATTGGTGGGCGAGGCTTTCTAAACTCTGTCCGGCTGGCTAGACAGGGTCCTGCCGCCTCAACATGCGGTCGCTGGCCGTGCGCCGACGACCGAAGTAGCGAGGAACATCGCGGGTCCGCTCGTTGACAGCCCTGAGCACCGCCCGGGCATGAGCTAGAGCCGCTCTCGTCGATCGCATCCATCCCCTGCGGTGAGCAACCTGCTTCCGGCGGAGCTCGAGAGCCGTCTGATTCATCGCGAGGTGTTCAGTCGCCACGTACCTCTGCCTCTTTCCTTTGCCCTTCACCCGCCAGACCAGCCGCCAGTAGGTGCCGTGAGGCTCTCCCAGCCGGCACCGGCAGTCCTTACCGCATCGGACGAATCGCTCCTCGAGCCAGGCTCCCTTCGGGATGTAGGGAAGGCGGTATTCGTCTTCGCTCACGCAGGGAGCGGCTCTAAGGGTGCCCCGCAGAAGATGCCGTCAGCCAGCGGCGTCCTCTCGTCGCTACCAGCGTCCATAGAGCGGGCGATGGCCGCGAGTAGGAAGGCTAACTGGTCAACGGTCATCAGAGCGGTATAGAGGACCGGGAGACCGCTCAGGCGCAAAACGCAGGTGATGCTGCGGATAACATCTTCCTCTCTGAAGGAGGTCACTTCGAGCGTTATCTCCCAGATGGCGCCGGGAGTCCCGTGCATGTGCGTCCAGATGATGGAGTCATAGCGACTGCGGCATGAAGTGTTCTTGGTCTCGACGAAGGAGCAGTTGTCCATGATCTGCTGGAAGTGAGCGTGAGACACCCGGCGACGATAGCGGCAAGGACGCGAATCATTCCACGGAAAGAATGCCAGAAAGGGTTTACGAATACTACCGATGTCATCGCGCGCTCGTTGGAGCGCAGAGGCGAGCGCACGTCAATTTCGAGTATCCCGGCGTCAATGGTCGCGAGTCAGCCCCGGTTCGTCGCAAACCAGTAGCCGCCGCCCGGCTCAGTGATGATTTCGCGTAGCGCTGCACGCGCTCATCCCGCTGCAAAGAACAAGCGCCGGGGGCGGTGCTCGATTCAGGAACCCGACCAACCCGGCGCGGATGCTCAGGCGCGTTAGAAATCTCCAAACCCCGCTAGGCTGGACACGCCCGAGGCGAAGCAAGTATATCGCGCCATAGCTGAGATGCAATCGTAACCCGCCTCGCGCATGAATCATCGCTAGAACGCCGTCGTTAGTCAGTGGGGAGGTGTCAGATGAAGAGCTACAAGTGCGACAAATGCGACTGGCGATTTGACTGGTGGCGGATGGGAGATCGGGTAAAGTCCGTAAAGCGGCATGAGCTGGCGCACCTGCTTGACCAGCCACTAGAGTTAGAGAGCCGCAAGTTAGAAGTGCCTGCTAACGAGTTGATGGACTACGTTCACGAGCGGCTGAGAAATACGAAATTTCTCTAACACACTGAAAGGATAGGCCGGTCGGAAGGGAACCGGAACCCCGTACCGACCGGCCTCTGCCATATTGGGCCGGGTCAACCATGGGCTCGTTGACCGGCCCTTCCCAAGGGAGGGTGTTAACTCTCCGACAGTCGTTTTTAAATGTGCCAACCTCGCCACGTCAACGACGAAACTCGGCCAGCTCGCTGGCCAGCTCGCTAATGTAATGGACTTGTTATCACTGACACGTGGCCGGGTGAAACGTCGTATACGCCGAGCGCAGGTGCTCCGGGCTGACGTGGGGTATAGATCGCCGTCGTCGCAATCCAAACGTGTCCTAGAAGCTTCCTGGACGACGGGCAGGGGGGCGCCATTTCGAACCATCGCCGTTGCGAACGAGTGACGCAGGAGATGAGGGTAGGTGTGGTCGGTTTGCGTGCACATGATCCGCTGGTTCAACGCCACACCATCGCTACCCGCCGGGCGCCTTCGCCGCCGTCACTGGCTCGCGAAACTGGCCGGCCGCTTCGGGCCGCGCTGCACGAGAACTTCGCGGGTCGGCTCACGGGCGGCATGGAGGCTTCTGTTTCTGCGGACCGGACGCGGAGCACGGCACGCCATTCTTTGCAGGTTGCGGTCCTGCTGTAAATCTCGCGTCGCCC
>VBJT01000052.1 GCA_005880075.1 Chloroflexota bacterium | reverse complement strand
TAGCTCACGTACGAATTCGCGGTCCTCCTACAGCGCAGAAAAGCCGCTAAGCCGCATTTGCAGCGCATAACTGTGCTGTAGTGTGCCGTCAGCATCGGCATCCAGGCGGCTCTCTACCAGAGTCTCAATCCTCGCGGGCCTAATGTGCTCTACGAAAGAGTTGGCAAACTCGGCCTGTCACGCGGAGCCAGAGTTACGGATGTCGGCTGCGGGGAAGGCAAGCCTTCAGTTGCCTTTGGATGAGGTACTTGGAACCGATGCGCAGCGAATGAAGGCAGTGATCCAACAGCGGCCGGCGCTCACCGGAGCCGAGCGGGGGTGGCTGACCAGATGCTCATCTGACAGCGAATATCGCGATGACCCGCGTCCCGGCGTGTAGATGGCTGCTGATCTCCACGCGACCGCCCAACTTCTCCGCGCGTTCTCTCATCGAGCGGAGGCCTAGGTGGCCGGGGAAATCGCCGGCGGGGTCGAAGCCGCTGCCGTTGTCGGCGACCTCGAGCTGGAGGTCGGCCCCGACGGGCGTGGCCGCGGCGGTGGAGGCGAGGGTGACGGGCACGTGGGTCGCGCGGCTGTGCTTGATGACGTTGTGCAGCGACTCCTGGGCTATGCGGTAGACCGCCTCTTTGACGGGCAGCGGCAGGTCGGGCTCGTCACAAGGCTGGAAGTCCACCTGGATGCCGTGCCTTGCCTGCACTGCCTCCACCTGCTTGCGAACGGCCGCGTTCAGGCCCTCGCTCTCCAGCGATTCGGGCCGCAGCTCGAAGATGAGCGCGCGCATTTCGGCGAGGCCGACATCGGCGAGCGAGAGGACGTAGTCGACCGGCTCGACGGCCGCGGGCGGATCTCGGTCGAGCAGCGTGCGGGCGGTGCGCGCGCCGAGCGCGATGCCGTAAAGCGCCTGCGAGACGGAGTCGTGCAGCTCGCGGGCGAGGCGCTGGCGCTCCTCGAGCGAGGCGGTCCGTTGGGCGCGCTCGAACAGTTCGGCGTTGTTGATAGCGACGGCCGCGCGCTCGGCCAGAGCCGTGAGGAGGCGCCGTTCGGCTTCGTCGAAGTGGTGGCCGGTGGTGTAGGCGACCGAGAAGAAGCCCAGGGGCCGGCCGTCGCGTGATACCACCGGGATCTCGATCATGGACTCGATGCCCTCCGCCTCGATTATTGGCACCAGATGCGGCGGCGCGCTGGCAGGGTCTTCCGTGACTATGACACCCGCGAGAGAGTCGTCGTAACGCTCCTCCGTGGCGTTCGGCGCGTCCAAGCGCTGCGTTCGCTGGATGAAGATCTCGCGTATATAGGCCAATGTACCGGCGGCCAGGTTTCTAGAGGCGCGGAGCGTCATCATGCGGGAATCCAGATCCCAGGTGGACACCATACTTTTGTCGACTCCCAGCACGTCCACGGTCACGTCCAGCAGCGCTTGCAGCACAGTGTTGAGATCGAGCGAGCGAAAGAGCTCGCTGTCCGCACGCGAGAGGGCCTCGAACCGGCGGGCGCTACTGCGCATCTCCTCATAGAGGCGGGCGTTCTCCAATGCCAACGCCGCCTGGTCAGCGAATGCCCCCGCAAAGCGGGCGTGGTCCTCCGTGAAATATGACGGCTCGGTCCAGGAGATGGTGAGCGTGCCGAGGACGCGCTCCTTGAGGGAGAGCGGCACGGCCATCCAAGAGCGAATGACGTTGAACGGCGGCCTGTCGGGCACGCCGACCGCGCGAATGATCGCGCGGTAATCGGCGGCCATGGGTTCATCCGAGCGCACGTCGTCGATGATCACGACGTCGCCGCGCTGGATGGCTGCGGCGATGCCGGCGCCAACTGTGAAGGGTAGCCGAGCGCCGATCTGAGCCCGCGCGCCGGTGTCTGAGCGAGCCGCAACGAATTCGAAGGCGTCGTCGCGGATGAGGAGGATCGAGGCGCCCGTGTGCTCGGTGATCGCGCCGAGCTGATCGAGGATCGCGACGAGGACTTCGTTCAGGTCGAGCGATGAAGCGACGACGCGCGAGATTTCGAGGAGAGCAGTCGTCTCTCGGGCGCGCCGATCCGCTTCCTCGACGAGGCGCGCGTGGTCGGCTCGTTCCGGCGTGACGGTCGGGCGATTATCGGCTGCATGGCCCCTGTGGGTTGTCATTCCCTATGGTCGCAATTCAGCCTGATTCGAGCGGTACGAGGCCGGACCGGGCGGCGTAGAGAGCGGCCTGCGTCCGGCTCTGCACTCCGAGCTTGTTGAGGATGCTGCTGACGTGCGTCTTGACGGTCTTCTCGCCGATGGTCAGCTCCGCTGCGATCTCCTTGTTCGCCTTTCCGCGGGCGATTAGCTGGAGGACCTCGGTCTCGCGCTCGCTCAAGGCCGCCGGGGCGACGTCCGGTGTGCGGACCTCGCGGACGAGACGCGCGGCCGCCTGGGGCGTGAGCTGCACCTGTCCCGCGGCGGCTGCTTTGATCGCGCGGCAGAGCTCGCCGGCGTTGGTGTCCTTCAGGAGGTAGCCGATGGCGCCCGCTTTGACGGCGCCGACGACCGAGTTGTCGTCTAGAACGCTGGTGAGGGCGATGACCTCCGTATCGGGCAACTCGCGACGGATCGCTTCGGTAGCGGCGACGCCGTCCATCACCGGCATCAGCATGTCCATCAGGACGACGTCCGGGCGTAGCTCACGAGCGTCGGTCAGCGCTTGCGCGCCGTCCTGGGCCTCGCCGACGACCTCGAGCTCGGAGTCGAGCGCGAGGAACATGCGCAGGCCCTGGCGCACGACGGCGTGGTCGTCAGCGATGAGAACTCGGATCGTCACGGCCCCGCGGCCATTATAGCGGCTCTGTGGTTGGAACCCCCCTAGGACTTTTGACGGAGGCGGCGGGTCGAGCGGAGGTCGGGGGCCGTAATCCGTCGCAGGCACGATTCGGGGCGACACAGCCGGGCGCGACACTGGCCGTGTCATGGAAACGATACGAGTGTTGCTTGTCGACGACGAACCGCACGTGTTGCGTGGGCTACGGATGCGCCTCGGACTAGAAGCGGACATCCGGATTGTGGGCGAAGCGGCCGATGGGCCGGCGGCCGTCAACCTGGCCATCGTCCTGTCGCCGGATGTTGTTGTGATGGACGTCAACCTGCGGGTCCTGGACGGGATCGCGACCACACGCGAGCTTTCCACCCGCGTCCCGCACGCCGCAGTGGTGATGCTTAGCCTGCACGACGACCGCCAGACGGTCGACCGGGCGCTAGCATCAGGAGCCGTGGCATTCGTAGGTAAGCAGATGGACGGCGATCTCCTCGCGGCGATCCGAATGGCCGCGGAGACAGCGAAAGGAGGGGCATTGGGCAATACGACAGAGGCTTCGAGCAAGACCGCATATCAAAGGGAACGAATCACGCGAAAGGAGCAAGGGTAGAAATGCACGGCTCAGAGTCAAGGAAGAATCGGTCTAGCACCGGCGGGCCCCTCGGTCTCACGGGCTGGATTACCCGCGCGGCCGCCCACCATCCCTGGCGCACCCTCGGCGCATGGGTGCTGCTGGTGGCCGTCGCCTTCGGCGTCTCCGGCATGATGAAGACTTCCTCCAACACGGCGACGGCAGGCACGGAAGCAACGAAGGCACAGGATCTCATCAAAGGTCGCCTGCGGGAGCAGACGCCGCCGGAGGAGTTCATCGTCATCGAATCACAGACGGCGACGGCTGATCAGTTGGCGTTCGCCAGCTTCGTGGACTCGTTCGTCGGTGAGCTGGACGAGGCTGAGGGGGTTGATTCGGTGGCGAGCTACCGGAACGGCGGCGAAGGCCTCGTCTCAGCGGATGGGCACACAGCGCTCGTTACGGCTAGGCTCACGGGCGATAAAGAGGACGCAGTCGACACTGCCAAGCCCTTGGTGGGTGTGGTCCAGAGGGCAGACGGGACCGATGGTTTCCGTGTGACTACGGTGGGCTTCGGCAGCGTCGAGGGCGAGGTCAATACTTTGCTAACGGACACGTTGGAGCAGGGAGAACTGATCGGAATCGCCATCGCGCTGGTTGTTCTTCTTGTTGTATTTGGCGCGGCGGTCGCAGCAGGCCTTCCGATTATTGTCGCGCTCCTGTCGATCTTCGTTGCCATTGGCTCT
>VBJT01000051.1 GCA_005880075.1 Chloroflexota bacterium | reverse complement strand
GCGCAGGCGGTGCCGGTACCTCTGCCGGACGCGGTTCAGGCGAAACGCCACCCGCGACTGCGACTACAACGCCCGAGCCCGCACCTACCTCTACCCCGAGCCCCCAATCCCCCAATGTTGCCGCTATCTGCGGGAACGCGTCGAATGGTGCCGTAGCGCCGGTGGCTCCCGCCGTCCCCTCGCCCAGCGCCGTTAACGCCCAGCCCGGCGCAGAGGGGAGCCAAGCGGCTACGCGACCCGCTGCCAACGAAGATGGCGGCATCTCAACCCTGCGTGCAGCGGAGATCGTGCTGGCAGGGATGCTCGTCGCAATCGTCGCCGCCATTGTCCTCGAAGCTGCCGTTAGGCGGCGAAGGACTGCCTGAGTAGCGGAACTTTATCCGCCAAGGCCGCGTCTCAAGCTACAGATAATCCAAGGAAACTGGAGGTCGCAATGAAGATTCGCTATCTGGTCGCGACAATCGGGGTGCTCGTCTTGGTCGGGGGTGTGCTTGCCTGTGGCGACGGAGACGGTAAGCTCTCTGGCGTCCGCACACAAAAAGGCCTCTCCGTGGCGGCTCTGACCGAAGGCGTTGGGCGCCAGACGAATAGCTCACGCTCAGCAAATCCGGCCGAGAAGCAATCCGGCGGTGCCCCGGCTCAGTCGGCTATCGGTTACGATCCGACAAAAGCGGCGGGCATCGCTGGAGCTGGAGTCAACGACCGCATGCCGCTGCTGCAGCAGACCAATGATGGCATTACGGTGCAGGGCTTCGGCTCCGCCACCGCCGATGCCGACAGCGCGATTGCCGAGTTTTACTTCAGCCGGAACGGGCCCGCCACTGATACGGGCACGCGTCAAATAGCGCCCGGAGTCATCGGTTCGGATGGCGTATCCGCGCCCGCCGCGCCCAACATTCAGGAAGTTGCGCCGATTACCGAAGCGGACCTCCAGCCGGTCATCGACGCTATCGTTAGCGCGGGAATCGCCCGCGAAGATATTGAGTTCCTCGCGCAGTCGTACTTCGATAAGTTCTCCAGCAGCGCGACCCTGCGCGCGAAGGTCGGCAACGTGGATGCTGTGGATGGCGTTGTCAAATCCGCCACTGATGCCTCCGCCGGCCTGTCGGGCGTCGTTCTCAACTCCACAAACGTCTCGTACACCGTGAAGGACTGCATCGCGCTCGAGGAGGCGGCGATGCGTGCGGCAGGCGAGGACGCGAAGGCGCGCTCAGCTGTGTTCGCGCGCTCGCTGGGCGTGGGCATCGGCGCGGTCACCGGCGCTTCCAACTACTCCTACTTCGGCGGAACGCCTTGCGATCCGGGCGTCTATCCGCCGGGTCCCTACCCGCTGGCCGGCATCGCATATGCACCGGGCCAGCCGCGCCAGGTGCAGCTAATTGCGAATATCAGTGTGACCTACGCCATGCAGTAGCCGTTACGGATAGAGCCCGGGATTGGGGTGCCCCATTCTTCTGGGCACCCTATCTGTTTGCGCTCGATCGGTGATAGCAATATCCCAGAAAAGAAGCAGGCCCGCGCCAGTGAGCGCGGGCCTGCTTCAAGGAGGAAGCGTTATGCCCTATGCGGTTGTCGTAGTCAGCGTTGGCTAGTTTTTATTCAGGCCGTTGCCTTGTCCCTGAGGCTCACCAGGATTCGCGTTGCCGTTGGGGTTATCGTTCGACTGACCGTTAGCGTTGCCGTTTCCGCCGGCGTTGCTGCCCTCGTTCGTGCCGTGGTTTCCTTGACCCTGGCCGGGATTGTCTTCATCGGTTTGGTTGGCGTCGTTGCCATTTCCCCGGTTCGCGTCCGAGGTCTCCTGACCGGCGGTGCAGGCACCGCTCGTATTCCCCGAGATCGCGCCGTTGTTGCCGTTCCCTTGGCCAGGGTTGCCCGAATCGTCGTGGTTGGCGTCATTGCCGTTACCGTTGTTACCGTCTTCGCAACCAGCGCTGGCCTGGTTCGCTGTGTTGCTCTCATCAGCGCCGTTGCTCCCACACGACTGCTTTTGGTGAGCATCATCCGCGTTCTGTCCTTTGTCCTCGCTGTTCGCGCTGCCCTCAAAAGCGTTCGGATTGGCGCACTCCAGACCCCTGTCCGAAGCGGAACTATCGCCGATTCCGCCTTGACCGGCGTTATCATTGGCATTGCTGCTCACACCGACGACCGATAGGACATCGCCCGCAGGATCCGGGCCACCCAGGGCGGCCGATGCGCCTGCGGCTCCGCCTAGCAGTACCAGGAACGCGGCGACTGCCGCTGCGACGGTAGCCCAGGCCGGCGCGAGCCGCGCGGCAGCCCGCGGACCAAATCCAACCGGCGCTGACTCGAGAGCGAGCAGCATCGCCCGCCGCCCTCCGTCAAAAGCCCCGGTTGGAGGCTGAACCAGCGAAGCCGTTGCCATTGCCTGCCAGGTCACCAGGTGCGGGCGCAGTTCATCGGCGAGTGCAGGATGTCGCTTCAGGCACTCATCAACGCCGGCGCCTCGCTCCATCTCGGAGATGCAATCGGCAACTGCTTTCGAAATCGCTCTGTTCATTTCGCCTCAGCCTTCATCAAATCGCCGTCCATTTCAATCTGTTTATCGCTGCTTGGATTAGAATTCGTCGGATGCGACTGGAATTTCCTGCGACTAGCGCAGCTTGCGTCGCAGAGAGTTAAGGGCGCGCGCCTGGAGCGAATACACAGCCGAAGGCTCCTTATTTACGATCGCGCCGATCTCTTTCGCCTCCATCCCCAGGAAAAACTTAAGGATCAGCACTTCTCGCTGAGCCTGCGGAAGCTCCGCCAGCGCTTCTCTTAGGTCGATGCGTTCGGCCACCGCACCAGGGTCCGCCTCGAGCGGGCCTTCGAGTTCTTTCGGCCGCGCCGCCCGCCCAAATACGCGGCCAGTCAGCTCAGTGATTGTGCTCAGAGCGACGACGCGGTGTGTCAGGGTCGTGCGGTGATGACTGCTCACCGTGTTACGCGCGATTCGGTACAGCCAGGCAAGCAATGGCTGCCCGCGATACTGGTATGCGCTGATCCCCTTTACCGCGCCCAGAAACACCGAAGAGGCTAGATCTTCGGCGACGTGCGCATCGAACACCCGGGCGTGGATGTAGCGATAAATTTGTACGTAATGGCGGGCGTAGATCTCGTCCCATGCCCGCGACGAACGCTCTTTGGCGCGCGCCACTAGCTCGGCTTCGTAATCGTTGGCCACGGTCAAAGTCAGGGAAACGGCGGGATCGTTCTGCATCTCATAGAAAGCGACGCCCTAATATCTGTAACGTTACTGCCCGCCATTCGAGGCCGCGCCCCCGTTTTCCTGATTATCTCTTGACCCCTCGCCGGTTCACGCCTACCTTCAACGCATGTCTGTCCTCAGCGACCGGAACATCAAGGAACAGCTCAAGGCCCGCCGCATTGTAATTGACCCGCTCGACCGCGATGCCATTCAGCCCGCCTCCGTGGACCTCCGCCTCGACAGCGCATTCCGCGTCTTCAACGTCACGACTCGCCCCTACGTCGATGTCCGAGAGCCGGTAAATGAGCTTACCGAGCTGGTGACGATTGCCCCAGAGGAGCCTTTCATTGTTCAGCCGGGCGCGTTCTGCCTCGCGACTACACTCGAGACAATTACCCTACCGGACGATATCGTGGCGCGCGTGGACGGTAGGTCCTCCCTCGGCCGTCTGGGCCTGCTGGTCCACGCCACGGCGGGATACGTCGACCCGGGATGGACAGGCAAGCTCACGCTCGAACTCTCAAACCAATCACAGATGCCGATCGCCCGGTCGACCGGCCGTACGGTACGCCGGGCCTCGGCTCGAAGTACCAGGGTCAGACCGGCCCTACCCCTTCTCGCATCTCCGAGGACGCCACGGACGGAGACGCGTAAGACGCTAACGGCGATCGATTCCTCCTTGGAAGCGATAGCATTCTGACAGCCGCCGCGTGTCTGTTGCATCGAACCGTTGACCCTTCTTCCCCGATAATCGACGTTGTGCGAGGCAACCAACTCGAGCGCTGGGTGGCGCTCGCCCAGTCGGCAGAGTACGTGAGTACGGGCATTTGGCCGCTGCTTTCGATGAAAACCTTCGAAGCGATCACCGGCCCCAAAGTAGACCGCTGGCTTGTCCGCACTGTGGGCATCCTCGTGACCGTCAGCGGCAGCGTGATTGCCCTCGCCGCCTGGCGACGCCGGATCACGCCGGAGATCGCGCTGCTGGGCGCCGGCAGCGCGGCCGGCCTCGGCGCCGTCGATCTCTGGTATTCGCTGCGCGGGCAAACCCGCCTCGTGTACCTCGCGGATTCGTTTCTCCAGGTCGCGTTCTTAGCAGGATGGGTGACCGCCTCAACACGCGAAGAAAGACGTCGTCTGGACAACTCCGCCTAGTCGCCCTAAGATTGACGCACTCACAGCAAGCGAGGAGGGCACGCAATGGCTGACTACCCTGTGACCTTCGAGGTCGCACCCCCGGCGAGGTTCGAACGCCCGCAGGTCTTCATTCGCATCGTTGCATATCTTCTTCTCGGTCTCGTCATGAGTCTGGCCTATTGGGCCCTTCCCATCATCGCCGCCATATGGAGCTCGCAAAAGGGCAGCCAGCGGTTTTTGGATGAGGATGGTCCCAAAATTACAGGTTGGTTGCGCTGGACCACGGCGCTCACTGCATACACTTACATGCTTACGGACCGGTTTCCTTCAGACGAAGACACTTCTGTGCGGTTCGAAATCCAGCCATCTGGCTCGCCGAATGTCGGCTCCGCCCTGCTGCGCCTCATCACCAGCATTCCCAGCGGATTCGTGCTCTGGATCCTTAACGCGGTGGCGGGCATCATCTGGTTGATCGGCGCGGTCATGATACTCATCCAGGAGTCGTACCCGGAGAGCCTATACGACTTCCAGTGCGGCGTCGTTCGCTGGCAGGCACGGCTCTTGGCTTATCACGCTTCGCTCGTCGACGCTTACCCGCCGTTCGCGTTTGATATGGGGCCGCAGTCCGCTACCCCGCCCGCCGCTGCCGCTCCTTAGCCCGTCGGCGTAAGGACCACCACCGGTATCTCCCGGCTCGTCATCCGCCGGTACTTCTCGTAGCCGTGGTACAGCTCGACGACCGCCCGCCAGAGTCGTTCTCGCTCGTCGCCCTCGGCTTTGCGGGCGACCACGGCCCTTGTAGCGGGTCCAACCTGCACCTCGGCGTTGGCCTGAGCGCGAAGGTTGAGCCACCACTCGGGGTGTCTGTCCGACCCGCCGTTGGAGGCGATGATCACTAGGTTCTCGCCGTCGGCCAGGTAGACGAGTGGCGTCGTCAACCTGCGGCCGCTCCTACGGCCCGTCGTGGTCAGAAGCAGTATCGGCAAATGCCCAAGACGCCCGCCGATAAGCCCCCCCGAAAGGCGGTACCACAACTCGTGCGTGCCGGATATCATCCGCATCACCGTTTTGGCGGGCATCGGCGACCTCCTTCAAACGCGACCAACATTCTACATCCGGAGGAGCGTGCGCCAACTATCATCTGATGAACAAAGCACCCGCCTGCGCGTGTTTTGTCTGCGCTCGGCGAACGCGAACTTAGACGACGCCCGAAGAGGTAGGGTTCGTCTCGTCAAGGATGCGCTCCATGCGCCGCCGGATGCCGTCCTTCATGTCGGGGTGGCTAAGGACGTAGAACTTGCCGTCGCGAACAGCCTCGAACACTTTATCGGCCACCGCGGCCGGTTTCATCCCCGCCTTCAGCATATCCTCCATCATCTGGCGGGTCATCTGCTGCTGAGGCGTCAGCTCGGGCTCGCCGCCCTCGTTCCGCATTTCCGCGGGACGGTTGCGGTCCGAACTGGCGATGTTCGTATCGACGAACCCCGGGCATAGCACCGAGACGCCGATCTTGGAGCCCGTCGCCTGCAGTTCC
Source organism: Chloroflexota bacterium (assembly GCA_005880075.1). Classification (GTDB taxonomy): domain Bacteria; phylum Chloroflexota; class Dehalococcoidia; order SM23-28-2; family RBG-16-64-32; genus CF-163. Next base: position 4,435 of record VBJT01000051.1, on the reverse strand, counting down.
ATGTAGAGGCTCTCCGACAGGGTGACGACGCCATGCTTCGTGACGTTGTAGATCGAGAGCATCGGAATCGACAGGAGGCCGGCCATCGAGGCCGTGTTCACAATGTGGCCCTCGTCCTCCTGCTTGAGCATGATCGGTAGAAAGACCCGGATGCCGTGGATCACTCCCCACAGGTTCACCCCGAGGACCCACTGCCAGTCCGCGAGGGTTCGCTCCCAGACGGGGCCGCCCGGGCCGCCGACGCCGGCGTTGTTGCACAAGATGTGCACCGCGCCGAAGGCCTGCAGCGTCTGCTGCGCGAGCTGCTCCATCTCCTCCGGCTTCGAGACGTCGGTGCGGACGGGGAGCACGGTCGCGCCTTTCTCGCGCATTTCGGCGTCCGCCTGGTCCAGCGCGCTTTGTTCCACGTCCGCGAGCACGACCTTCATCCCTTCGGCAGCAAAGCGCTCTGCCAGCCCGCGGCCGATCCCGCTCGCCGCGCCCGTCACCACCGCCACCCTATCCCGAAACTCCTTCATTGCAGCTCCCTACTCAAAACTGACGACTGTCCACTGACAACTGACAACTACCTCTTCGCCGGGCCCGCCATCGCGTCCTGGTACCACTTGACGGCCGGATCGTCGAGCCACGCCTTGAGTTCCGGGTCGTCCGAGCGCTCCGGCAGGGCCTTGAGCATGTCGGCGGCGTGGATGTTGTCGTGGCGGGCGAGGCCGAACAGGAAAAGCTTGAACGGTACCCCCGCGGGTGGCCGCTTGTTGTCGCCCGGAAAGTGTACCGTCCGCTCGATCGCTTCATCGTCCAGCGCCTCCAGCGCAGCCAGCAGACGCTCCCGGTTAGCGGCCGCTTCATCAAAGATCTGGTCGAGGGACCAATCCCGTCGTTCAGCGACCACCGCGTCGTTGTACTTGTCGACGTCGAAAGGCGACCCGTCTGCCGATCGGGTAGCTTCATCGCTCCGGCCCTCGCGCACTGCCTCAAACCAGCGCACCAGCTCCGTATCCAGCGTTGCGAGGTGGCTCGCGAAGTCCTTCACGGTATAGGTACTGTTCGGCACTGGTCGTTCGAGTTCTTCATTGCTCAGCGAGCGGCAGAACGCCTCGAACCGCTCGCGGTTCGTGCGAAACTGCTGCGCGAGCCGCTCGATCGTCTCGCTCGCCATTCGAACCCTCCTTCGTGCTGCTGCGGGCGCTAGTATACACAGCTTTCCTTTTCTGGAGGCGCCGCGTCGTAACGTCCCCCTCCGCCGGTCGTCATAGATTATGCAATGCTGACGCACCTTGCCATTACTGCTCTCCGCACGTTCCTCACTGGCGAGGACGGCGATACGATGAGCCAGGTCGCGTGGTCCCTCGCCTTTGTTGTCCTTGTCGGCGCCATCTGCGTCGTCGTCGGCCCAGCCATCGGTGCCGACTGGCGGGAGTTCGTCGGCAAGCCGACCCGCTAATTGGCCCTTCTGTTTCGCGTTTCTCCTCTCTGGCCGCATGCGATAATTGCCGCACGATGGCCACTGATTTCATGTCCCGAGCGCTGGCTCTTGCTTGGACGGCCCCGGAGCCTACTTCTCCGAATCCCACCGTCGGGGCCGCCGTAGTCGCGGACGGCGAGATCGTAGGGGAGGGCGTAACCGAGCCGCCGCCGGGGCGCCACGCTGAGGTCGTTGCGCTTGAGCAGGCGGGCGAGCGGGCGCGCGGCGCGACGCTATACGTAACCCTGGAGCCGTGCCGTCACTTCGGGCGCACCCCACCCTGCACCGAGGCAATCATCGCCGCGGGCATCCCTGAGGTGCACTACGCTGTCGCCGACCCGGGTGAGAAGAGCGGCGGCGGCCACGCCGTGCTCGAAGCGGCAGGCATTCGAGTTTCCGCCGGAGAGGGCGAGGCCGAGGCGCGGCGCATCAACGAGGCGTTCTTCAAGAACCGCGAGAGCGGCCTGCCCTTCGTCATTGGCAAGTTCGCTGCTTCGCTCGATGGACGCATCGCCGCTGCTTCCGGCGACTCACGTTGGGTGTCCGGCCCGGAGGCGCGCGAGTGGTCGCATCGCCTGCGCACTCGAATCGATGCCATCATCTGTGGCTCGGAAACGATTGTCGTCGACGACCCGCTGCTTACCGCCCGGCCCGGCGGCTGCGATGCCCCGCGCCAGCCGCTGCGCGTCGTCGTCGACAGCCGCGGCCGCGTGGCGCCGATGGCGCGCGTCTTCACCTTCGCAAAGCACGGCGACCACGTCGACCTCGAAGAGCTTATCCGCGAGCTCGCAAAACGGGACGTCGTCACCGCGCTCGTCGAAGGCGGCGGCGTCCTTCTCGGCGGCTTCTTCGACCGTGGGCTTGTCGACAAGGTGCATGCAGTCATCGCGCCGCTAATCGTCGGGGCTGCCGACGCACCCGGGGTAATCTCCGGCCAAGGCGCCTACCGCATGGCCGATGCGCTGCGACTGCGTGAAATTACCGTAGAGCGCCTCGGTGAGGACATTCTCGTCACCGGCTATCCGCACTATCCCGACCCGCCCGACTAGACCTCTTGCGCGGGCCGGCGACTGGGTGGTATAGCTTGCCCGACGAAGGAGGCCTCAATGACAACGGATAGCGGCGTCGTTTCCCTCGATCCACCCGCCGTCGATGCGGCTGCGAATGTACTTGCCCGCGCCTTCAACGACGACCCGGTCGTCGCCTGGCTGGTCCCGGATGAGCAGCAACGCACCCGCGACCTTCCCTGGGCGATGAACCTTATGACCCGCTATGCCCTGAAATACGGCCAAATCGACACAACCGCCGGTCAGCCCGAAGCCGTCGCCCTCTGGCTTCCTCCGCAGAGCCCGATTATCAGCACTCTTCGCATCATGCGAACGGGCATGTGGCTTGCGCCCTTCAAGCTGGGTTTCGGCGTCTTTGGCCGCTATCTCAAGTGGGCGAACTTCAGCGAGCACCTGCACAAGCGAGATATGCCGCCCCGGCACTGGTACCTGCCCCTCATCGGCGTCGATCCGCCCCGCCAGGGCAAGGGGCTCGGTGGGCGCCTCATGGAACGCGCGCTCGCCCGCGCCGACGCGGACCGCGTCCCCTGCTATCTGGAAAACACCAAGGAGCGCAACCTTCCCTTCTACCAGAAGAGCGGCTTCGAGGTAATCGTTGAGGCCAAGGTCGTCGACGACGGGCCGACCGTCTGGACCATGAAGCGAGAGCCTATCGGCTAGCTTCCGAACCAGAGAGTCTGCGGGTTTCAACCTCGCAGAGGTCGAAGACACGCGTGCTACATTTGTCTCACTCGTGAAGCCCCTCGAACCCGTCCTCACCCTCCACCTCTTCCCCGAAGAGCGGGCCGCGCTGCTTAAACTCCTCGCTTCCTTCGCGGCGCCCAAATGGGAGCTGCCGACTGTCTGTTCCGGCTGGTCGGTCAAGGACATCGCCGCCCACCTGCTCGCGGACGATCTCGGCCGCCTCGCCGGCGGCCGAGATCGCCACGCCCCTGCGGCTTTCGCGCCATCGACTCCGGAGGACGTGGAGACACAGCTCCTCGAATTCATCAACCACCAGAACGAATCATGGGTCGCGGCGGCGCGCCGCCTTAGCCCGCGCCTCCTGGTCGACCTGCTCCGCTGGAGCGGCGACGAGACGCAGACCTATTTCGAATCACTCGACATGTTTGCGACCGGCGAACCCGTCTCATGGGCCGGCCCCGAGCCAGCGCCCGTATGGTTCGATATCGCCCGTGAATACAGCGAACGCTGGATCCACCAGGCGCAGATCCGCGACGCGGTCGGCGCCGCACCCCTAACTGAACCTCGGCTGTTTCTACCAGTTCTCGATACCATGGTTCGCGCCCTCCCGCACACCTTAAGAGAAACGGACGCTTCACACGCGACGCACATACGTCTCGACGTCCGGCTCGCTTCTCCCGCAACCGCGCCGCCTGTCCAATGGTCGCTCGTCCGCGAAGTCACTCGCTGGTCCCTCTTTGATTCCGCGACGTTGGAGCCGAGCGCGACCGTCCGAATGGACGGCGATACCGCGTGGCGCTTGTTCACGAAGGGCCTGACCAAGCCCGAGGCGCTCGCCCGGACGAAGATCAGCGGCGATCAAGCGCTGGGCGAGAAGATCCTCGACACCGTCTCGATCATCGCCTGATGCCTGACTATGCGCGCATTTACGCCCGCCAGGAGTACCTCACCCCCGGCGCTGCCGAGACTGTGGACATCATCGCTGAGAGCGTCCAGCCAACCGAGCAGTCATTGCTTCTTGATATCGCCTGCGGCAAAGGCGAGGCAGCAGCCACGCTCGCAGGCCGTTTCGCCTGCCGCATTGCCGCCGTTGAGCTCTACGATCCATTCATCCACCATACGGCCGCCAAGGCCTGGTTCTTCAACTTGCGCGACCTGATCACCGTCCTTCGCGCCAGCGGGCGGCGGCTGCCCGTACGCGACGGCGTATTTGACGCCG
>VBJT01000050.1:603-5549 GCA_005880075.1 Chloroflexota bacterium | reverse complement strand
AGCTTTCTGTCCGATTCGGTCAACACGCCCAGCGCGCTGCACGAGCCTGATTATCGCCCAAGGGAGGTCGTAGCTGACGATGATGGAACAGTCCTGCAGGTTTTGGCCTTCGCTTAGCACGTCTGTCGAGACCAATACGCGAACCTCGTCCGCGGGATTCACTTGGTCGCGCTTTTCATTGCTATCGGGGCTGAATCGCCAAGCGACTCCGGTGGGATCCGCGTGATCGCCAGTGACTGATTCGAGGTCGGTAACCCCACGCCGAGTCAGCTGATCCTTCACGTACTCTGCAGTATCGGCGAACTGCGTAAATACCAATACCTTCTCGGCCGGATGCGTAACCTTCAAGAGTTCTTCAAGCGAATTGAGTTTGGCATCCCGCGCTGGATCCCATTCACCGCAGGCGTCGAGCACTGCGATGAGGCTCTGCGAGTCGCCCAGCAGTTCAGGCGCCAGTGTGTGGTCAAACAGATCTGAGCGCAGCCATTTAAAGCGCTTCCGGTATTTCGTGTGGTATGCCTCGTAGATAGCAGTCGCGCGGGCGCGAAACGATGGTTCGTCGCGCAGGCCGGCGGCGGCTCCCTCTCGTTCGCCGGAATCTTCCTGACCGTCAGTTGACTCATCGTCGAACAAGTTAGAGGCGACGATCGCGCTATCGTCTTCGTCCGTGTAGGCAGTATCCAGATCCTCGGCCGCCTGCGTGCCGATCGGAATTTCCAGGCCGTTCTCGAGAGCATGGAGCACGACGAAGTTACGCAGCACGTGTCGTTCTACGGACTGAATAAAAGCCAGCCCGCCGCTTTCCAGTCGCTTGTATAGGTTGGTTCGGCAGAAGCCGATGAGCCGCTCTCCTGCCCTGCCGAAGCCGTCAAGTATTTTTCGCTCGGCAGGCGTAGGAGGAGGGGCCGCCGCCGAAACGTATTTTCCAAGCCCGTACCGTGGGAGCTTAAGATCGCGAACCGTCTGCACGACATCGGGCGAGTACATACGCACGTAAGGATCCGTATTGTCCGTTTCGTTAACTTTGAATTTGACTGTCCTCGGTACGCGATCGGGGAAGTAGGATCGAGTGCCATCCTCGTAGACCAAGAATTTCCGACCAGAGTCGGGATCGGTTACCGCGTAGTTGTCCTTAATGAAGCTGCGGGTACGGCGGACCATGTAAAGCCGCATCAGCTCGCGCCAGTCGTCAGGCTCGTCGCTCTTTTCGAATGCAGCGAGGGATCGAACGGGAGATTGGTGGCGCCGAATGAACTCGGTCTCGCCGATCTTCCGGATGGCCGTCTCCGGCCGAATACCGAGGTCTTTGGTTGGATCGACGAACAAGGCGAGTTGGGCGGCCAAATCGAGATAGCTCTTGTTGTACGGGGTGGCCGAGAGCAGGATGCACTTGCTGTCATTCTTGTCGATGTAGTCGGCAATCGCCCGGTAACGGCGCCCCCCTCGGTTCCGCAGGTTGTGACTCTCATCGATCAGCACAAGACGAAAGCGCCGGAGGTCAGGAAGCTCACGTTGCACTTGGCTCAGGGACATCACCCTGGCGATGAGGCGGTACGTATCGACGTAGTCCTGCCACATTTTCGTCAGGTTCTTCGGGCAGATGATCAGCGTTTCGAACCCGTGGTCGTCCTGCATGATCCGGGCGAGCGCGCTTGCCATCAGGGTCTTGCCTAAGCCCACGACATCTCCGATAAGGACGCCCTCACGGCGGTTGACGTGGTGAGCGCCGATCTGCACCGCCTTGACCTGATACTCGAACAGTTTCTGCCCGAAGTCTTTAGGAATCGAGAATTCGGAGATCGCCGTCTGTGCCTCTCGGGAGAGGTGGTAGGCCATCTTTAGGTAGATGTGGTAGGGGGGAATGATCTCCTCACGAGCCCAGCTTTCTTCAATGAGGTCCGCGAGCTCTTGTGTGATGTCGAGACACCAGCGGTCGGTCCACCTATCGTCGAACCACTGTCGCAACTTGTCGCACGCGTCATGGTCGAGCACATCGACGTTCAGCTCGCCTTGCTTGGAAAGTCCCGCTGTCGTGAGGTTACTGCTACCGACGAAACCAATGATCGGGTTATTCGGGTCGTCCCGGTAAGCCAAGTAAAGCTTGGCGTGCAGTGGGTGCCTTAGGAACAGCTTTACGACGACCTTGCCGACCTCCAGTTGTTGCCTCAAGCGCCGAAGGCCCGATTCGTCCTCGTTTGTGGGCGCCCCTATCGTGAGCTGCCGTCGGAATTCGTCAGCTAGCTTCCTCTTGAGACGCACCGCCTCCTGCTGATCAATGCCATCCTCCGATGAGGCGAGACTGTACAGCGCGGACATCTCTTCGTCTGGCGTTCTCTGCATACCGATGAGCACCCGGCACTGCTGGCCTTCCCCGCCGGCCCAGCAATCAACTTGATCAGCGAGTCCCCGCCAGCCACGCAGGTTGAAGTAGCCAACACAGAAGTCCGCGCGATGTGACAACTCGAGCGATTGCTCTAGCGCCGTGAGTAGCTGCAGGCTGATGTTGTCAAATATGCGGGGCATTGTCTTGTTGGGCTATTTTAGCCGTTGCCCGAACGCTTGCCACGCTAATTAGGGATGGGGGTGGTGGAACTGCTCTAAGCAACTGTGCGCTGTCTAGTCGCTGCCTTACGTCTTGGTTCGGCAAGGAGCACCGATGATGGTTGGCGCGGGCAGGTCGAGTGAGCCGGCGTGCGAGTGTCGGTAAAGCAGAGTCTCAATCGAGGAAAAGGACACCGCCTGCGACCCGAACCCGGAGGGGCTCGCTCCCCGGCGAAAGCCCGCGCATAAGCTCTTTCCCGATTCCCAGGACACCTGAGCGCTGCTTGTCACGGTCGTAGTGAGGGTTCCAATGACAGGACTTGCGCTCGCCACGTAATTCAATCTTGACGCCAGCTGGTTCCTGGGGAAACAGAGGCTTCGTGCGCACAGGGACTCGGATGCGTCCCGCCTTGATGTCCGCGGCGGTGATGGGCTGCGTGCAATGCGCGGCCATCTCTCGCTGTCGGCGCGCTGGCGCGTCACTGAGCTCGCGCCCAATGCTCAAGGCGGTCACCGTCGGCGTTGAATCGCGCACGTAGGCGGCCAGTTCGACCCAATACTTCTGGTCCCAATATCCCCGAGCGGCACCGGATGTTGACGGCAACACAAAGATGTTCGTTTCCGCGATCGTCTCTTCCTGCAGTTCGTAATTTACAGCGCGGCCCAGAAACTCGCTTGCGCCGCGCTTGCCATTGAAGGCGACGACGCGAGGAGAGTGCTTTTCAATCCTGATGCGAAGGCCGTCGACATCGAAGTCGCTGTCGTTGATTTGCGCGTCTGTACCCGACGTTACCTTGACCAGATCGGTGAGGCCGATACCGGACTCCGGTAGGATCACGTACTCATGCGGTTGCAGGCGACGCGGCGTCAGTCCGATTTCGTAGAGCACGCTCCAAAACTGATTACCTGGTCGCGCATAGTAAGCACCGACCCTGGCTGAAGTTCGCCCGACCGCTGTGCCACAAAAAACAACGCTCAAGCCGTCCTGCAATACATCCGTAAGGATCGTCACGTCAGTTATTCTATCGCGGTCGAAGAAGGCGGACGCGTTAAGGGACGACAGCGAAAGGGGTCAGGGTGAGCTTGTCACCTCGCTCAACCTGAGCCGCGTCTTCGGGACGGCGCTTGTGGCGAACGATGTGGACGGGACTTCGGGTACTACGCGCTCGGCATGCTGGGCGGCGCGGTGTCCGGCTTCGTCTACGAGTACGTGTTCCAAACGCCAGAGGAGATCTCCGCACACGACTCGCATGAGAGAGTGGCGGAGGAGAGACCCGCCGAAGCCTAACAACACGGGGGTCTACCTTGGGGAGGCCGGGTTCCCGGACGGGCCGCATGGCCGGAAGGGGCCCGGCCTCCTGGCGTTATGTGGATGCGGGTAGTGCCAAATTCGCGTGGGCGATTGCGGCGCTTAGTGATACGCTCGAATTACTTTGAGCCAAGGCCAAGTGCTCTGGGAGCGGAAGTCGCACACGGCTGCGAAGCACTCGATTCTTCGTCGGTACCTCGAGGCGTGGTTCCCAAAACTGGCTTGGACCCGGCGAGTCGTATTCATCGACGGCTTCGCCGGCCCCGGGGAGTATTCTGGCGGAGAGCATGGTTCGCCGATCATTGCAATGAATGCGGCGCTCTACCACAAAGGAGATTTATCCGAATGTGAGTTGCTTTTCGTGTTTGTGGAGCGGGACTACGCTCGGTTCCGACATCTCCGTGGACTACTCGAACGAATCAACAGGACCGAGAATGTCAAGGTTCGGGCAGAGCATGGAGAAGCACATGGCTCCATCACTCATCATGGTCGATCCGTTCGGCTTTACCGGGATGCCTTACCGGCTGATAGCCAAAGCGGCATCGCAACCGCGAAGCGAGTTTCTGATCTCATTCATGTACGAGTCCGTAGTCCGGTGGCGAAACCACCCGGATCATGTGCAAACCTTCGATTCGCTATTCGGATGCCCTGACTGGAGGCGCGCGGACGACTTAGCAACCCCGAAGGAGCGGAAGACCTTCCTAATTGACCTCTATCTTACCCAGCTCCGATCCGCTGGAATGCAGTACGCCCGCGGTTTCGAAATGCTGGATACCGGTAACCGCACTGAGTACTTTCTGATCTTTGCAACGCATAGCATTGAAGGCCTTAAAGCGATGAAAGCTGCAATGTGGAAGGTGGATCCTACCGGACGTTTCGAATTCTCTGACGCGACCGTGTCCAGCCAGTTGACGCTATTTGCTCCTGAACCAAGTTACCAGCAACTCAGAGAGCTTTTGGTCGGGCGCTTCGCTGGGCGATCTGTTTCGATTAGTGCGATCGAAGAATTCGTGGTGGTGGAGACGGCCTTTCGAGAGACGCATTACAAGCGCCAGATTCTCGCACCAATGGAGCGCGCAGGGCAACTAACAGTCGT
>VBJT01000050.1:0-566 GCA_005880075.1 Chloroflexota bacterium | reverse complement strand
AACAGGCAGGTCGCTCCAGATGGCTCTGTCCAGTAGTCGCCCCGCTTTCTCCTTGCCAACTCGTTTGCCATGCTGATCATGCGCACCCCACTGTTTGAAAAAGAACGGTATAGAGGCAGACTGACATTGGTCTCGCACTAAGCGCGCCCATTCGGGTTTCATGGGCCGCGCCCGCGGCCCACTTTCCCCTCCGGCGATCACCCAATGGATGCCAGTTAGGTCTAGCTTCAGCGGCCCGAGCAGTGGTTCGCATGATAGGAACCGAACAGCTGCTGGAACCGCCCGCAAATCATCAACTCGTGATGTCCAACGCTGGTTCTCGACAGAGACGCCCATCCACACATTGTCCGGCCAAGTCAGCTGAGGAGCGAGTTCGGCGAGCCGCCCCGACCGCTTGGTAAGGATCTGAAAGGTGTGCCAGTCTGCGCGGACCATCGTGTCGAACACCTTCTGGATGAACTCGAATGGCACGTCGGGATGAAACAGGTCGGACATCGAGTTCACGAAGATGAGTCGCGGCCGCTTCCATTCAAGCGGCTGGTTCAAGCGCTCAGGTCGAAGTTGGA
>VBJT01000010.1:4854-6843 GCA_005880075.1 Chloroflexota bacterium | reverse complement strand
CGAGGGCGGGGAAGCTCTCGAGGGAGGCGCGGCGCTCGGACTTGAGGCGCTCGACCCAGCAGCGGTAGTCGTCCAGCCGGCCGAGGGCCTCGAAGCGCTCTCGCGGGCGAAGGAGGTCCTCGTCCTCGGGCGCGATGCCCGGGACGCGGACGGGCAGCTGGTAGCCGAAGTCGGGGTCGGTGAACCAGTCGAGGCCATCATCGGCGATCGCGCTCATGCAGGCGGAGGAGTGCTCGACTGTGACCTTCTTGGAGTCAGGGCCGCAGTCGTCAACGATCCAGCCGGTGTTCATCAGGTAGACGTCGATCGGGTGAGTACGCAGCAGTTCGAGGAAGCGGTTCCTTGCCCGCCTCGTCCTTGCCGCCGGCGCTCGTGCCCTGGGTCTCGCCGAGCATGAAGTAGGCCGCCGCCTGCTGCTCGGTCAGCTTCGCGAGAGCAGGGACGACGCTGCGCGCCCGGTTGAGGATGACGATGGCGTTAACGGGGCCGATCTTGTTGGCGTCTTCGTATCGCCCAAGGGCTTCGAGGGGGAAGACGGCGCGGCCGTTTTGCGTGAACGACTCGTTGAAGAAGTCCGGGGTGCCGTCTTCATTGAGATAGACGTTTTCGAGGTAAGTGATGGGGCTCTTCACGGCGCGGTAGATTTCGGGTTCGTACTCGGCATTAAGCGAGAAGGTCTTGGCGAAGCAGCCGTTCTCGGTGCCGTAGACCTTGCCGCCCGGCATGAGGGCGATGAAGTCGTCCTGGACGGCCCTGGAGTTCCCCTGACGGCGGAAGGTGGTGGTCGTCTTGCCGGTGCCGGAGAGGCCGATCACGACAATCGTCTTCTCTCCCTGCGCGGTCGGGATGATCTTGCAGCCGGCGTGCATGGGAAGGCCGCCCTTGTCGTAGACGATCTTATTCCACATGCGCAGGCCGCCCTTCTTCGACTCGCCGACGACCGCGATGCAGCGGTCGTTTGGGTAGCCCGGGGCGGGCAGATTGGGCGTATCGATGACGGTCACCTGGGGCTCGCCGCCCCTCCGCTCGAAGTAGAGGAACTTCTGCATGCCGGCGACGTTGGCGTTCGCGCGCTCGATGACGAGGCGGGCGGCCGTCTGCACTTCCTCGGCGTTCGAGATGTGGCCGTCGATGACGATCATCGGGCGGCCCGTGATGTACTCCTCTTGCAGGCGAACGATCTCTTCGTACTCGGCGCGCGGCATCGTCTGGTGGCCGCGATAGTCTTCGGGTGTATCGCTGACGATGTAAGTCGAGCCGCTGCTGCGCGAGTCCACGCGGGTGAAGACGTCGATGCTGCCGTCGGCGGTGCGCCTGGCGTTGGGCATCTGCAGCGTGAGGCGGCGCAACTGGTCCTGGGATGGATTGTCGAGGACCACTCGAGGCCGCATCTCATGCGCCGGTTCGTGCAGGACGACCATTCTTTCCTCCCTTGGGCTAGGGTCAAAAGTGCTTCTCATCATAATCCGAAAAGTGAGCGATGACGCATCTGAAAGCGCTGAGAAGCATTAATTCTGCGTAAGAAATTAGTTGGCAGATTATGAGCGGCAAGATACCGGCAGCAGGACCGTCTCAGACGGAGCCGGGCGTGAAACAAGGCTAACTTCCCCTCCTTCGGGCTCCCCGGGTGCCGCAGTGGATGGGCGTGAGGCTAACTCCCGGCCGCTGGTTCTGTCAAGGCGAAGGCCGGTCAACCGCGATCTACTCGCGGCATGAAACGCTAGCGCGCTTACAGCGTCTGTTGTTGAGCAAACAATAACTCTAAGGGAGGTTATGTTAAACTCCCCGTCGTACAATGAGCCCTTTTTTCCGACTTCCGCAACAGCTTTCGAGCCGGTTTGCCGCGCCTGGCATCCGCCGGCACTTGCCCCGAATTACGCGGACAAGGCTGCGCTGGGTGCTTGCCTTCGCGCTCGTCTCGGCGCTGCTGGTAATCGTGTTCAGCGGACAGAACGGGAGCGCGCAACCGGAGAATCTGAGTGCGGCGTC
>VBJT01000010.1:472-4837 GCA_005880075.1 Chloroflexota bacterium | reverse complement strand
ACCGACGCCCGCGCCGACGCCCGCCCCCACTCCGGAACCGCCTCCCCCGCCACCGCCGCCTCCGCCCCCTCCGCCAGAGCCGGAACCCGTCGCGGCGTCCGGCCCGGCGCCGCTTCCCGGCACGGGACCGAATTTCTACGTCGATGACGTCAACGGCAACGACGGCAACAGCGGAATGAGCGAGGCAGCGCCCTGGCGCACGCTCGATAAGGCGAGCAACTTCACGATTGCGCCCGGCGCGCGCCTGCTGTTCCGGCGAGGCGGAGTGTGGTCCGGCACCCTGAAGGTTGAAGAGAGCGGCGCCGGCGGCCTTCCGGTCGTGATCGGTTCTTACGGAAGCGGCCCTCTTCCGGTGATCCAGGGCGCCAGCGACTGCGTCCTGCTCTCTGGCTCAGGGATCGTCGTCGCGCAGATGCTGCTCCAGGACTGCTGGTCCGGCGTGCGGATCCCGAGCGGCGCGTCGGGCAACCGCGTGCAGGACAGCGTGCTCGCGGGCAACGTCGCCGGTGTGCTGGTGAGCGACGGAGCCGCCGACAACACGATCGTCGGGAACCAGTTCGAGAACAACAACAAGATGTCCGTCAACACGCCCGGCGGCTACGACGATTCGGGGGCATTCGGCGTCCTGCTGAACGGCGACCGCAACGAAGTGGCGTACAACCACATTTCAGGAAGCGTGGCCTTCTCCTACGACTACGGGCAGGACGGCGCGGCGGTCGAGATTTACGGAGGGCAGGGGAACAGCATCCACCACAACGTGGCGGTGGATAACCAGACCTTCAGCGAGCTGGGGGACGCGCGGACTGCGGACAACACGTTCGGGTACAACCTCGTGCTCTCGTCTCTGGCCGATTCGAAGTTTCTCGTGACGAGAGGCGGCGGGGACGGGCATGGGCCGGTCGCCAGCACGAGGGTGTTCAACAACACGGTCGTGATGACGGGGCCGGGCAGCGAGGGGTTCGTCTGCCACGGCGGGTGCAACTCCGGCGTGCTGACGATGCGGAACAACGTCATCCAAGCCGTCCTCAAGGCCGGCTACGCGGACGGCGCTTTCGATGAAGACTACAACATTTACGCCGGCGGCATCACACAGTTCCCGCTCGGGCCGCACAGCGGAGTTGGCAACCCGTTGTTCATCAGCGTGGGGGCGGGAGACTTCCATCTCGCCGGCGGCAGCCCCGCGATCGACAGCGGCGTGGAGATGGGATATGGTGCAGATCTCGAAGGCCGGGGTGTGCCTCGCGACGGTGACGGCGACGGTGTCGCCGTCGCGGACAGGGGCGCATTCGAAAGCTAAGACTGGGGGGTCCGGTGCTTAGCCAACCCTGACCGGTTCGGGCGCGGGGGTCCTCTCGGCGGCCTGCCCGCGGTGGCGCACGATGGCCGCCACGCTTAAAACGGCAACGGCGGCGGACATCACCATAACGGAACCGGCGGGCGGAGCTACCCCGGTGACGGAGCGGATCATAAACACTACGTACGAGTCAGTGTAGGGCATTCTTTCGCCGGCGCGGTGACGTAGCGCCTGTTCGAGGGCGACAAGCGGGCATTGTCCAAGGAAAGCCCGGCCGGTGACCATGATGCCCATGGCCAGGTTGTGAAGGTACCACAGCATCTGCTTCCCGCGGTAATAACCGAGATAGGCGAGGACGGACGATGGGAGTGCGAGGACGACAAAGACGCCGTGGAGAACGAAGACCCAGTCCGCCAGCAACGTGAGCATCCAGTCCTCCTAACGAATGAGGCCGGTCGATGGTTAAGAGATAAGCTAGCACGGACGGCGGTTACGGGTTAGTGAACCTGCCCGTGATCCTCGGCTGCGTTTCGCCGCCTCGTCGCGCTTCTTGGCGTGGCGGGGAGGCTCCGCACAACCGATTCAAATAACCACCGGGGCGCATCGGAGTTCGCCGTCGCCAGTATGTTACTGTTTGTTCAGGCTGCGTTGGAGCGCCTCGAGAACTGCTTGTAAGAGGTGGGTCGAATGCACAATCTGCTGTTTGCGACGTTGAGACGGAGCAGGACAAGGCTCGCAGGCATCGGTGTTCTTCTCCTTACGCCAACGGCAGTGGCTCTGGTCGCAACCGGTGCAATCGATTTGGAGGGGTCGACGGACCAGAGGCGTCCCTCGATTGGGGCCGGGCGGCCAGGTTTCGGCGATTTCGGGAATGGGCTGTATTGTGAAGGAACGCCGCCGCCGGTCGGCTTGCTTGGGCGCCTGAGAGCAGGCAGCACTCCCGAGAGTTTGATAAGTGCCGGCTACAAGGCGATCTCAGCTATTGACGGCACAGAGGATGATCTTTTCGTCCTGGCGCCAGCAACAGGTGGCGTCGTATCCGAAGCGAACGCGGAGAGCGCATTGGCACAGCTTCGGAGCCTACCTGCCGTGAAAAGCGTCGGTTTCCTTCTCGCTCAAAGCGAGGACCCAGAGTTGCGTTCTTGCGACTACAGGCTGTCTGACAAGCCAGCGGCTGTGGAGATCGCTCAGAGGGCGACCGCATGGATGGTGGCAAACGCCGTGCTCACGCAATCTCAATTCGATGCCGGGGGTACAACGTTTCAACTTGCAGAGGATCCAACAAAGCCAGAGCATCTCTTTTTTACCGTACTTCTTGCCGCACCCGGCGGAGGGATACCGGGATCCGAAAATGCCGGTTCGCTAACTTCTTATGTGGCGACCATAGACAAGGCCACTGGCGCCATTCTCAGCGCGGGACGCGCGCACTGGTAGCATTCTCTCTGGGCGTCGGCTCGGTCACACTCGAGGACTTGACCGCCGCTCGCCGGGTGCATGCCCCTCGCCAGCGAAGAACCGTCCGAGTGTGACGATCATCGCCAGCATCGCGAGATAGATCAGGCTGAGGCCGGACAGGATAGCCGCGTCCTCCACCATCGGCGTGTGCCTCCAATTCCGATCACCCGGCGGGCGACTGGCCTGCGGTTGTCCGGTGCAGAGGAAAGTCTAAGACCGACGTTTGCCGGGACCTCCTCAACGTCTCACCGGTTATGAGCCGGAAGCGGGTGAAGCCGCAGCGCGTGCAGCTAATGTAGCGCCCCCATCTGTCCGATTGCATCACGAGATCGCCGTGGCAGCGGGGGCAGGCTCTCGACCAAATCATCGCCACTTTCCTTCCGTCAGGCGCCTCCGATTCGAATCTAGCCTCTGCCCGGAAAGCACGCATTAAGGCGCGATGAACTCTCGATGACAATCATGTGAAAGTGGCCCGCAGGCCGTGGCCGGCTCTTAGCCGGGCTCTTCGCTCTTCTTGGTGCGACGCCGCGGCTTGGGAGCTTCTTCGGCGGGAGGTTTGGCAGCGGCTTTCACGCGGCGGGCGGGCCGCGGAGCCTGGCCGGAGCCCCGTCGAGGGGGCGCTGGCTCCTCGGCCGGCTTGGCGGTCCGGGCGCGTGCCCTTGCCTTCGGCGCGGCGGGCGCTTCGCTGGCGGCCTGCGCCTTCGCGGGTTCGGGCTCCGCAGGCGGTGCTTCTGCCTTTGCTCGGCGGCGGGCGGATGGCCTGGCTTGCTCGGGCGCAGGCGCTCCGGCAGCCGGCTTGGCTGCCCGGCGACCGTCGGCGGGCTTGCTGCCCCAGAGGCCTTCGGCGACTTTTACCGCTTCCTCCGTCATCAGTACGTGGGCGTGGTTAAGCATGTCGCCGACGTTCAGGTAGGCGGCGGGAAGGACCTTCGTCTTGTGAATGTTGCGGGCGCTGGCGAGGACCGACCGGTCGGCCTGCCCGGTGACGATCAGCGCCGAGCGCTCGATCCCGACCTTGCGCAGGATGCCGAGCATTTCCTTCGTCCTGGGCGCCTTGAAGGCCAGCTCGTCGATGACGATGAGCTGCCCGTCGGCGACCTTGCCCGAAAGGGCAGACCTTATCGCCAGGCGCCTCATCTTCTTGTTGATCGCGAGCCCGAAGTCGCGGGGCTGCGGGCCAAAGACGATGCCGCCGCCGACGTAGATCGGCGCACGGATGCTGCCGTGTCGGGCGCGGCCGGTGTACTTCTGCATCCGGACCTTCCGGGTGCTGCCCTGCACCATGCCCCGCGTCTTCGTGTTGGCCGTGCCGGCGCGCTGGTTGTTGCGCTGGGTGATGAACGCCTGGTGTAGCACCGCGTGGTTGGGCTCGATGCCGAAGACGGAATCGTCGACTTCGAGGCTGCGCAGCTCCTTGCCCTGGGCGTTGACTACGGGGAGCTTCATTTCTTGGCTCTCCCTCGGTTCGTCCGCCTGACCCTCACAAGAACGCCCTCATTGCCGGGAACGGCGCCCTTCACCATGAGGATGGCCTTGGCCGAGTCAACGCGCACGACCCTGAGATTCTTCACGGTCGCCTGTCCCGTGCCCATGTGGCCGGCCATCTTGACGCCCTT
>VBJT01000010.1:0-317 GCA_005880075.1 Chloroflexota bacterium | reverse complement strand
GGCGGAACTGGCCGAGCTTTCGCATGTGGCCCTTGAGCGGCGAGTTGATCCGTTTGCGTGTGCCAAAGCCGACCTGCACCGCCTCGTAGCCGTCGCTCTCCTTGGTCTTGACCTGGACGACGGTGCAGGGAAGCGCCTCGATGACGGTGACGGGCACGGCGCTGCCGTCAGGCTCGAACACCTGCGTCATACCGATTTTGCGGCCGAGGATGCCTTCGATGGTCACGGGTTCTCTCGAATTGCCTTCTACAGTTGCGAGACAGCCGGTCACGGCGTCCCATGGCGTGGGGATGGCCTATAACAGTGTACAGAGATTG
>VBJT01000009.1 GCA_005880075.1 Chloroflexota bacterium | reverse complement strand
TTGGTGTCTGGACGCCACGAAGGCGCTTTGCTCTTACATCTGGAAGACGTATGGCCGCTTTCCGGCGACGATCGACCCGATGATGATGAATATCTGGTTCCAGGCACACCACCTGGAAACGGAGTTCTATGATCGCTATTACCAGCCCGGCGCCTATCACGAAACGATCCGCCAGCATATGGGAGTCTGGCATGGAGCGCGTTAGCGGCTCCAGGGCTGGGACTCCGGCAATATTTCTAAAAGGTCCGCAGCTAACGACCTGATAAGTTTCTGATAGACCCGCCTTCGAAGCCAGCTGACCAACGTCTATCTCTTGGCTGACGCCGGTCGCATCGATACGCCAAGCAGCCGGAAATACCACTCACGAAGACCTCTGGCCGTCTGCACGCGGTCGATGGCTGCTCGCTCAGCGTGGCCGAAGGGAGCATCACAGGATTAATCCGTAGCATGTTGTCGGCGATGAGAATTGCAGCGGTCCAGGCTGCAGCCACATTCGGCGCGTCCACGTCTCGCACGCCAGTATACTAAGAGCCAATTTGGGCGTCTTTGGCACTCCCGCCGCTGGGCCGTCTTGCTAATGGACTGGCTGGAGGCGTTCGGATTACTGGGCGCGGCACTCCTGGCGGGCGCGGTCAACGCAGTGGCCGGCGGCGGTTCGCTGATCAGCTTCCCGGCCCTGGTGTCTGCCGGCTATCCGGCGAAGACAGCCAACGTCACGAATACGGTCGCGCTTTGGCCGGGCTATCTCGGCGGCTCCCTTGGGTACCGCGAGGAGTTGCGCTACCAACGGCGCCGCATCGTTCGCCTTGTCGCCCCGAGCGTGCTTGGAGCTCTCGCCGGGTCGGCGATACTGCTCTCAACATCTGAGAGCGCGTTCGATTACATCGTCCCGTTCCTAATCCTCTTCGCGACGGGTCTTACGGCATTTCAGGAACGGCTCAGGGAGTTCGCCGAAAGGCACCGCATGACGGCGCGGAACGCAGAACACATACCGGTGCTGCTCTTCGCGGGTGTGTTTCTCTTCGCTGTCTACGGCGCCTACTTCGGCGCAGGTCTCGGCATCCTGACGTTCGCCGTTCTCATGGTTCTCGTCCCTGATGATTTGCAGCGGCTCAATGCACTCAAAGGGTTGCTATCGTTGATTATGAACGCGGTTGCTGTCCTTTACTTCGCCGCGTTTGGCCCGGTGGAGTGGGCACCCGCTGCGGTCATGGCGGTCGGCGCTGTTGGCGGCGGCTACCTGGGCGCCGGCATTGCTCGCCGCCTCGGGCAAGAGAGGCTCAGGATCGCGGTCGTGTTGTTCGGCGCCGCGATGGCTGTTGTCCTCTTTGTTCGCTTGCTGTAGAAGGTCCAGTTAACAAACCGGAATCTCGTCGAATCTGTCTTGCAGGGCGGGAAGGATGCGGAGATATAATGTTCGCGCGCGCATGAAATATCGTACTCTCGGTGATACTGGGATCGAGGTTTCGTCTGTTGGTTTCGGCCTCTGGACCATCAGCACCGGCTGGTGGGGCATTGAGGACGATCAGAGCGGCGTCGAGCTGCTGAGAAAAGCCTACGATTCCGGGGTCACGTTCTTCGACACCGCCGACACATATGGACAAGGCAAGGGCGAGATGATCCTCGCAGACGCGCTCGGCGACGTCCGCGACCGTATCGTTATCGCCACGAAGTTCGGCTACGATTTCTACAATTACCACGGCGAACGGGACGGCCACAAGGAACTCCCACAGGATTTCTCGCCGAAGCACATTACCTTTGCCGTTGAGCAGAGCCTAAGGCGCCTGGGTACGGATTACATTGATATCTATCAGATTCACAACCCGCGGATGTGGGCTGTCCGCAGCGGTGAGCTTTTCGAGACGCTCGACAAGCTGAAAGCGGAGGGCAAGATCCGATGCTATGGCGCCGCGCTCGGCCCCGCCAACGGGTGGGAGGCTGAAGGGCGGGCGCTGGTCCGGGAGCGCGGAATTACGACTCTCCAGATCATCTACAACATACTCGAACAAGATCCGGGCCGAAGCCTCATCGCGGCTGCCGAACAACACGGCGTCAGCGTATTCGTTCGCGTGCCGCATTCGTCGGGCCTGCTCGAGGGTAAGTACACCAGTGACTCGACTTTCCCTGCGAGCGACCATCGCAGTCATCGGCCGCGTGAGTGGCTCGTCGAAGGTCTGCAGAAGCTCGACAAGCTCGCGTTCCTCTCGGAGGACACAGGCAGGACGATCGGACAGGCAGCGATTCAGTTCGTGCTCGACTCGCCCGCGGTTGCGGCGGTCCTGCCGAACGTCTACGACGCCGAGCAGCTGGCCGAATTCGTCGATGCGTCTGACACGCCGCCGCTGAGTGAAGACGAAATTTCGCGCATTGCAGACCTGTACGAACGAAACTTCGACCTTGCTCCGGTGGCTGCCACGGGAAGCTGATCAGGGAAGTGGTCGGCTGAACGCGCTATGACTGACAAGCCGCGCGACACGAAAGGACGACGGCAGCTCGTCAAATTTTCGTTTTATCGCATGGATCCCGGCTGGCGGGCGCTTCCCGAGAACGAGCGCGAACGCGGAAGGCGCGCGGTCGCTGATGTCGTGCGAGCATTCTCGGACCGCCTCCAAATTCGCAGCTACAGCCTCGTTGGTACACGCGGCGATACAGACTTTCTCCTGTGGCAGATCGGGGACCGGCTAGACGATATTCAGCAGCTGGCGGGGTTCATCAACGGGACTGCGATGGGGCCGTACCTGACTATGCCCTATTCGTACCTGGCGATGACGCGCCCGTCGCTCTACGTCAGCCGAGAGGAGGCGCGGGCGGAACGGATGCAGCTGCACCCGGGAGATTCGAAGTACCTGTTCGTCTATCCCTTCGTGAAGACCCGCGAGTGGTACCAGCTGCCGCTGGGAGAGCGCCAGTCCATGATGGACGAACACATCCGCATCGGGCGGAAGTACCCTTCGGTCAAGCTGAATACGACATACTCCTTCGGGCTCGACGACCAGGAATTTGTCGTCTCATTCGAAACAGACGAGCCGGCTGACTTCCTTGACCTTGTGATGGAGCTTCGCGAGGCGAAGACGAGCCTCTACACACTACGCGACACGCCGATTTTTAGCTGCGTCGCTATGGGCCTCGAAGATACGCTTGACTCACTCGCAGGCACGGGCGAGAGGCGGAACGCACCAGAGACCGAAGCGGCCTGGCAGAAAGTGGGTGAGGTTTCTGACAGCCCGCCCGGTTCGAGCCGGGTGGTGTACTACGCCGGTGATCAGGTCGCGATATTCAATGTGGGCGGAGACTTTTATGCCGTCAGCAACCGCTGCCCGCACGCCAATGGGTTATTGGCTGAAGGAGTCATCGAGGCGGGCTTCGTGATCTGCCCTTCCCACGGTTCTCGCTTCGACCTGGCCAGCGGGCGGCCGCTCGAGGGCCCTGCGGCGCGCCCGCTGCGCACCTACAGCGTTCGCGTTGAGCAGAACGGTGTATTATTGGGGCGTCCACGGGCTGAACCGCAGCCAACATAATCTCCCCGTCCTCCGTCTACCTACACGTGCGAATGAGACCTGCGTTTGCGCCGATACTTGCCGCCCTGGCGGTCCTGCTTCTGTCAGCGTGCAGCGGGAGCGAGCCGGGACCGGCTCGTTCGCCTACGTCCTCACCGCTCCCTATTCGGCCTCTAACTGTCGAGATGAAGGTCGTCGAGACGCCCGCTCCTCCCTCTGCTGAGACGCCGCCACCTGAGGTGTTTGTCGAAGCGTACCCTGACAACGAAGGCCCACGGGCGTTAGTATCCGCTGAGCCAGATCCGGGGCCACTAGCTCCGGCGGCTCCAGCGCCACCTCCGCTACCGGACAGGCCCATAGCCGAGCTCCTCCATCCACCCCCGTACACCGTGTTTGTCGATGCCGGGCACGGCGCGCTCGACTCCGGGGCCGGAAACGGCGATCTCGCGGAGAAAGACGTCAACGTGGACGTCGCCACTCGCTTAGCGCCATTACTGGGCGCTTCTGGTTACAACGTGTACCTGTCCCGCTGGGGCGATTACACGCTGAGTCCGTTCCCAGAAAATACGTACGAGAACCGGCGCGACGAGATACAGGCGCGTGTTGATGTCGCCAACAGCGTTCACGCGGACATCCTGGTCTCGATCCATTTCAACGGGGGACCAAAGAGCGCGCGGGGCCTCGAGATCTACTACAACCCGGACCGCTCATTCGGTCAGTACAACTGGACGCTCGCGGACCTCACACGCCAGGGGCTGGTCAACCAAATCCGAAGTGCCGGTTACGATGTGCCCGACCGCGGGGTTAAGAACGATGCCGGGGTTTGCTGCAACCCGGCCAACCCACACTCGTGGATCCTCGGGACGAACGATGGCTTCCG
>VBJT01000008.1 GCA_005880075.1 Chloroflexota bacterium | reverse complement strand
CAGGTAAGGGCGACTCGCGTGCGAGAGCCGTTGCCTAGCACCGGATTCCGGCACCTGATTGCTCAACGCGTCATGTGTGCTCGCTGCCAAGAATCGGCGGGATAACATTCGAAGGGGGTTAGACCCGCACGATATCTTCTCAGAGTCACTTCCCCTTCAGTCCGTCGCGCCAGGCGATTACTTCGAGTTCGCCCCGGACTGCGTCTTCGACGGCGACTACAGGGGACGCCTGAAATACAAACGCAGGTAACATCGAGCAAAACTTGTGGACCTCCAACGGATCATCGCAGTACACCAACATATGCCCACCCCACTCGCCCACACGAATTACGAAAAACTCGATCTTGAAGTTGGTTGGCGCCTTCCACTGACCAAATACCTCGAGGATTCGCTTCTGGGCGTTCTCATACTCCATAGGCGAACCCTGTGGGCGTTCGAGCGATGGCTGTTTGGGCGGGCTAACTAACGATTGTGCGGTTCCGAGGAACTGCTTTCTCGGGTTTGTTTTCAGATAACCTACATTAAGGTTGCTTCTGTCGCAATGAGGTTCTAACCCCAGATCATGGTCCAGACCGAACGCAACTTTCTGCATGGGCGCCGCTGGACTCATTCTGCCTGCCCAGCAACGCCGAGTCGTAAGAGCGAAACGGAGACGGAGGAACAGCGCTCAGAACTGAACAGACCTTGGGCCAAGGGGTTCGAAGAGCCGGCGGGGTCTACGAGGTGAGGTGGCGCGAGTGATGCTGCCTCAAGACGTAGGACCTAGCGCGGCCGCCATGTCTTCTTCCAGCGCAGCCTGCAGCTTCGCCTTTCCATAGCCCACGCCGCCGCGGAAAAGCAGAGTGATCGCCTTTAGCGTCAGCATGGAGAAGCGGCTGCGGTCGAGGAAGCGGATGCGCCACGAAAGACGTGTGCCGCCATCTGCGCGGGGCGCCAGCTCGAACGTTTCGACCATCTGCCGCGCGGGAATGAACCCGCCCCTGAACTGCGCGAGGCCTCGCAAGGTGAAGTAGTTGAATGGGCGCCAATCGATCACCTCGCGGTAGGCCTCAGCCGGGCCGTGGTTGCAATGCACTTTGCCTCCGACGCCGGCACGGCCGTGCTCGTTTCGCGCGACAGTGTCCGGATTCTTGTCGAAGAGCACGCACGCCCAGCGCAGGCGCTGTACCGGATCGACGACGTATTGCCACACGACAGGCGGAGGGTACGGCACCTCAATGGTCGCCTCATAATCGGCGCCTTCGGCGCTCACATACTCTCGCCGCTGCTGGCGCATCTGCTCGAGCACCGGACCCAAGTCGTGGACAGCGCCGGACGTTTCGCCGAACGACTCGTAGTTCTCGGAGTGCTTCGGCAGCTCAAAATGCGGCGGGAGCCGTTCCATGCAGGCGCCTGTGAAGAAGACATATGCTCCGATGCCCGTCCGCTCCGTGATGGTGTTCTTGAGGAGGCGGTGGACCAGAATGACGTCCGGCCCGGCCACGTCTTCACCACCTGCTCCTCGCTGCGCGACAAAGCTTCCGTAGTGAGCGACGAACTTGAGATCGAGCGAGCCGATCGAGGCGCAGGCAGCGCAACGGCAGGTTGTGGCTCGCTCCATGTTGAAGAGCAGGTTGGAAAACTCGAAGTAGCATACCTCCAATAGCTCCACGAGCGATTCACCCTCGTGAAGCGTGCGGGCATCCGCGTAGCAAAAGACCGCGTCGCCTTCGAGTTTGACGAAGCGCAGAGGCGGTACGAGGCGCCGACGGATGAGGTTCGTCAGCTCCTCGACGATCGATTGGGCGTGCTCAAGTTCGGTGCCGACAAGGAAGCGCGTGTAACCGGCGATATCGGCAATCACGAGGTAGCCCTCGCGCGTGCGGTCCGAGTCATGCATTGGCAGATACCTCCCGGGCATCATACGACACGTTAAGGCCTGCTCAGACGGGTTCAGTAATGCGGAAGCCGGAACCCGGACGCCTAAGAGCAGTCGCTCGGCTCGTCAACGACGAGCGCGGTCCGGTAGAGCTTCTCCATGGCACCCGCACCTGCTACGCCGCGCGTTAAATCGGTATCGCCGTCGCTCACCGAGCCTCGAACTTCCATGTCCTGGCGGTATTCGTCGCGCCGATGAAAGTGACACTCCTCGCCGCGGGATACTCCATTGGTAACGACGAGCGAATCGCCCCCTGTCCACGACAGCTCGAGGTGCACCCGATCAGGGGAAGCGATGCACTCGCCGGAAGCGATGCACTCCACCGGAACACTGGTACTGACGAAGGCGTCATCGAGTCTGGAATCAAAGTCGAATTCCGACTTGTCGAGCTCTTTGCAGCCCCAGACGAAGTCAAAGCCGTCGTCTCGCTCGCTTTCATCGATATGCGCGATTCCCACGCAGACCGATGTCGCCCGGAACTTCAATCCGTGCGAGGCGACGGTGAACTCGTCGCTTACCTGGACTGTAATTCCGGTGGACCCGTTCGGCTCGTCGAATTGCCAGGCGCCGAAAGCATAGGCATTATGGCTGTGCTGCGAGACATTGTCGGGAACATCGTCGGCCCCTGCCCCTGTGGCTGAGCCGAGACCGGCGAACACTAGAACACCCACCCCTACAAATAGTCTCCGGCAGAGCATGGCGTCCCCTTCTTTTGTCGCCGTTCCCCTCGCTGACATAACTCTAGCACCTGGAGCGGCTGAGGGGAGCGGTGCGGCATTTCGGGAATGTTAGAATTTCGCGACTGGCGAGGGTACCCGGCGTGCCTCTACGCCTGCGGGATGCAGAGCACCTGCCCGACGAAGAGCACGTTCGGGTCCGCCAGGCGGTTCGCGATCGCGATGCGCGCCGGGTCGACGCCCCACATGCGGCCGATCTTCCCGAGCGTATCGCCTGGCTGCACGGCGTATTCCTGCCCCGACGGCGTGCGGTCGCTCAGCAGCGACCAGACGTCGCCCTGCGTTACGCCGTAGCGCCAGACGCTGACCTCCGGCATGCCGTTCGCCGTGGAGTGATCGAGGAAACGACTCCAGTGCGCTGCGTCCGATGTCCCCTGCCCGACCGGCCGTAGGGGCAGCCCGTAGCGGCTGAGCACCTTCTGCGACACGTCGAGCACGAACTCGGGCGTCATCTCGCCCTCCGGCGGCGGATAGCCGCTCTTCGCGTAACCGTCGCGTGTCCCCGGCGAATCGAATGTCTGCCAGTAAATCAGCGGCGCGAGCGCGTTGCTGAAGGAGGCAAACTCCTTGAGCGGGATGCCTGGCAGCGACCATGGACGCGGGTCGATCGCCGTGATGATCGTTGCGTCCGGCTGGAGGCGGCGCAGCTCGGCGCCGAAGGCGAGCGCGCCCTCCGGCGTGCCCTGCCAGTACCCCGTCCACGGCTCGAGGTCGATGAACAGGCTGCGCGCGCCCGCCGCGATCACATCCGCCCCCATCTGCGCCTCCCTGATCGGGTCCGCGCCCTTCACGACAGCGTAGGCGTGAAACGGCACGCCGTTGCCCTCGAACCACCGCCCGAGCGCCGCGACCTTCTCCGGGCCGGTGACCGCATCGGGCGACGGGTCCCACTTCGACATCCAGTCGGTGCCGTCGTGCGTCTTCATGATCACTCCGCTACGGTTCGCGCTCAGCTTCGATATCAGCTTTTCGGCCGGGCCGTCAGTGCTGAAGCGCCACACCCACGTCAGGTACGGCGGGCCTCCGCACGGCGGGCCGGAAAGAGGCGTCGGCTCCGGCGTCGGTTCGGGCGTCGGCGCCGGCGTCGGCGGAGGCGTCGGGTCAGGCGTCGGCGCGGGCGTGGGCTCCGGCGTCGGCTCGGGCGTGGGCGGCGGAGTGGGCGCGGGCGTAGGCGCGGGCGTCGGCCGGGGCGTCGGCGGCGGCGTAGGCGCGCTCGTTATCTGGACGACGTCGGCCTGGCTGGTAGTCCCGCCACCGAGGTTCCCGAAGCCGTAAACGACAGTCGCGAACAGCAGCACGCCGAACAGCGCGCTCGCCAGCGTGACCCGCAACGGCCGGCGCCGCAGCGCGTCCGCCAGGGCGCGGCGGACCACTCGATAGGCATGGGCAAACCTCGGGCGCACCCCTCGTCACCACCTCCACTGGTTCTGGGACGGTTGCGCTTATGGTAATCGAGGAAGGCGGCTAGAGGTAAGAGGTAAGAAGTAAGAAGTAAGAGGTAACAAGTAAGAAGATGCGAGGGACGAGGTGCACGAAGTACGAGGTACGACGTGCGAGTTACGAAACGCGCTTCCTTCCGCTCGTCCTGAGGCGCTCGTAGGACCGAGCGCGGCGACCACACATGCAACAGCGAGACCTCACGTCATCCTGAGCGATGACCACCTTCCGTACGCTAAATCTCCCCTACTCCGCGAAGGATCCGGTGTGGGGCAGACGGCCGGGCGCATCGGTGACTTATGGCGTCTCCTTCCGTTCGTCCTGAGGAGCCGGGAGGCGGTTGGGGTGGGCGTGGCGGCGTCTCGAAGGACCGAGCGGGGCCACCATACCCGTCCTTTCTCCTTCCGCCCAGACCCGCTACAATCCCCTCACCATGACCCGATGAACTGCATCGCCTGGAACGTCGGCCACCTCGCCTGGCAGGAGCAGCGCTACTGGCTGCAGCGCGCCCAGGACCAGATGCCGCGGCCCGACGTCAACGAGGGCTTCGCCTCCGGCGGCCCCGCCAGCACGCCGTTACTGAGCGAGGTCTGGGAAGCCTGGCGGGAGATCACGGAGGCGGCCGACCCCTGGCTCGACGCCGCGACGACGGAGATGCTCGAGTCTAACGTCACGGTCGACGGCAAGCCGAGCCAGTACATCTGGGGCTCGCTGCTCCAGCGGATGATCTACCACTACTGGTGCCACATCGGCGAGAACGCCGCGATCCGCCAGAACCTCGGCCACACCGGCTTGCCCGACTTCGTTGGGGACATCGACAGCGAAGCGCCCTACCGCGCAGAAGCCGCCGGCTAGCTGCAGCCCCGGCCGAAGAAGGCCACCATTCGCGCGACGTCGCTAATATCGACGAACCCGTCCGGCGGATCGGGTGCGATGTTGTAGCGCGCGGGCGCCGGCGGGACAGCGCTTCCGAAAACGCCGGTAAGTGCCGAAACGTCCGAGATATCGGAGAACGTATCGTTGTTGATGTCGGCCGGCCAGGCGTTCGCGCCACAGTGGAGGTTGAAGCCGTCGCAGTCAGCGTCATCCTGTCCGACGGGCCACGGCGGCAGGTTCTGAGAGGGGTTCGGCCAGGCCGGGCAGTTGTCGTTAGCGTTCGGTACGCCGTCGCCGTCTGCGTCGACAGGCGTTGGCGTGGCAGCCGGGCACTCCAGGGTCGTGCAGTCCTGCGGGCTGCAGGCTATGCCCTCCCCGTGGAAGCCGTCGCCGAGCGCGCCCGACGCGAGAGGCACGTCCACGAGGCCGGCGCCGTTGAAGTAGGAAAAGCTGCTGCCCGGAGAATTTGGACTGCCGTCGTCGAGGTTCATGAAGAGCTGATGGCCCTGCTCGTTGCCCACGACCTGAAGTTGCATGACCGCGAGAACGCCTCCGGTCGCGGCTTGATATGAATCGTCGCCCGGTGTAGGCGTGTGCGGAGTGTCGGGCGAGATGGGAATATTCTGCGGTCCGAGGTAGGAGGCCCCGGCGGAAGCCGTTTGCGGCGTGTTTGTATTGTCCGGCGGCGCTGCTGGTATCGACGATGAGGTAGCCACGCCTCGGTGCCCGGACGACCCTTCTGTGGGCAGGTTCGGGAAGCCGACGAATTGCTCCCTGTTCAGGTCGAGAAAGAGCCGACCAGCCAATCAAGTCTTCGACATTCTCGATGATGAGTTGGACAAAATGCGAGTGAGTGCTGGCGTTGCCGGGCGGGTCGGTCGTGAAGCAGGCTTCTATGGTGCCGACGGACATGATGTTGGTGGTGTAATCGTACGTATTGCCGGTCGTAACCATATCCAGGCTGACCGTGGGGCTCTGGACGGCGCCCGACCGGTCGGCTGCGGCGAGGACCAGCGCGCCGGCGATAAGAGCGGAGAGCGAAGCGGCAGCGCCAAGCAGCAGGGTACGCGAGTGTCGTGTAATTCTTTGCCCCCAGTCGTGTCGGCCGGGCCGTGGCGGGCGCGGCTCTCCTCATGTTAACGGCGGGCGGGATTGGAATGTCAATAGGGCGTGATGGGGATGGAGATAAACGAGGCGCCGTTAAAGGTTGGATGACAGGGCCCATCCAGAATCCGGTCTGGGGCAGAATTCAAGCGATCCTTTTCCGCCGTCGTTATAGCGGTTGGCTGCCATCAACAGCGAGAGAAGAGGGCCGGTCGAGAGAGGGCCGGTCTCTCGACCGACCCGTGCTCCACGCTAGCATGGGGGCTGGCCCCAGCGGGTCGCCATGGGGATTTGATTTCTAGTGGGCGGCGCTGAACATCGAGCTACTCAGAACCGCCGCCCTTTGGACGCTTAAGACTATCCAAACGCGCCTCGATGGCTTCGCGTTCGCGGGGGGAAACGGGGGCGAGCGCTTGCCGTAGGTCAGCAATCGTGGACTTGGCTGTCGCCAATTGGTCTTCGAGAGAAGGAACTTCCGATTCGTCCCGACCGGCGGTTTGGTTGGTGTCCATACTCATGTCGCCCCTCCAAACCGAGATTTACGATTTTGGCGGGGTATGTCAATGCTTATTGGTCAACTAAGGCTGGGATTTAGTAATTTTGGCGCGGGGACGTCTTTCGGCCCATCTTAACCCTGAAAGGAGGAACAAAATTGACCTCAAAGCAGCCGCACTCATGAGGCGCTGATTGGGATTGGAATATAAACGAGGCGCTCGTCAAGGCGGGCCATCGCCGGCGAAGCGCCGTACCGCGCGGAAGCTGCGGGCTAGCGCTCCTCGTCGTCCTCGTCGAGCCCTAAGAACTCCAGCATCGCCACCCTCAACTGCGTCCGGTGCTCCGGGTTCCCCAGCACGAGCCCGTAGTGGTTGATCACCCGCGCCGAAGCCTCCCGCCACTCCGACAAGCACTCCGCGCAGACGTGCTCGAGGATCCGCTGCCCCATCGCTCCACCCATGGGTGCAGCGTCGAGAGCGGGCTTCTCCTCACCGCATCGGGAACACACTACCGTCGTGGCCATGGCGGCGCCATTATCGCACGCCGCGCCCGCCGGAACCTCGACCACACCGGCCTGCCCCCGCTCATCCCGAGGAGTTCGCCGCAGGCGGGCGTCTCGAAGGACGTCGGGGACATCGACAGCGAAGCGCCGGCCTGAAGTTCCGGGCTAGGAGTCAAGCCCAATCAGCCCCGCTGAACCATTTCCCGTTAAACCACTTAATGATGAGCTGCGAGCAGCTTGACTTAACAGCAGCGAGGTGTAGACTTTCCGACAGCCAGTAAGGGAGCTGCAGCATGAACCGGAATCATCTGCGCCCAGCGCGGGTTCGTCTTCTTCTACTGCTGGCGCTGGCGACTGCATTTGTTGCTTGGTTTTCGTTTACGACCTTCATGTCTAGTGCCGTCCAGAACCCAACGATCTCGCTCGATATGGTTACCACCGGCACCACCTACAACGACACCACTAATACGATGACGGTAGGCGCCATCGACAGCTCCTCTACTAGCTCGCA
>VBJT01000007.1 GCA_005880075.1 Chloroflexota bacterium | reverse complement strand
GTTCGCGCTCCGCTGGCGTAATCGCGTGCCCGCAGCGATGGCGGTGTACGCCACCTATACGATTGATCGCCTGCGCGATGCGCTTACAGGCGCGGACTTATTTCTGGTTGCCGATGTGGACGGCGAGGTGGCTGGCCTGCTCATGGTCATCGTCCCGCCCTGGACGGACGCCGCTGAAATCACCGATCTCGCCGTAGACATCGCCTTCCGCCGGCAGGGAGCGGGCCGAGCACTCGTCGATGCCGCGGCCGAGTGGGCGAGAGACCGCGGCCTACGCGCGCTGTGGGTTGAGCCGCGCGCGGACAACCACGCCGCGGTCTCGTTTTACGTATCGCTGGGCTTTCGCCTATCGGGCTTCAACGACCGGCTCTATTCCAACGCCGACGACGAGGACGGAAAGCCGACCGTCTACATGCATCTGGAGCTAGGATGAGGCGCGCAGCTTCTCGATGCGGCGGAGCAGGCGCGCCCGCTCGTGCTCGATATCTTCGGTCAGGCGGGCGACGGCAACCGGGAGCGCCCACTTGCGGACTTCCGCTTTATCGAGCGGGCGCGCTCGCTTGTAAGAGCCGGCGTAGAGCCAGATGAACAGACTCCGCCCGGTCTTCGTGAGCACACGCATCATCGGCGTATAGGTAGCCGGCTCACCGGCGCCGAGTAAGAGCAGCGTTCGGGCGATATCCGCTTCCGGCGCACCCCGCGTGGCGTTGGGCCAGTCGATCACCACGGGGCCGTTCGGGACTCGCATAACATTCGCGGGATGGAAGTCGCCGTGGCACAGTGCGTCCCCGTCGGGCAGCGTCTCGAGGCGCTTCCTTGCGATCTCGGCGAGCTCAGGCGGGACCAGCGGCGAGGACAACTGCCTCTCGAGCCTCTTCTTCAGCATCGGGAACCCGCTGTCATCGACGCGGCAGGCGTGCATTTGCGCGTGAACGACGCCGCACATCCGAGCGGAGCGAAAGACGGTCCATGGGGCGCGGCCGAGTTCCGTGAGAAGATCTGTCCCCTCGATTCGCTCGAGAATCACGCCGGAGCGACCGTCGATGCTCGCGCGCTCGCCTGGACGCGGCACCGGCAGTCCGTTCCGATGAGCGAGTTCGAGTGCCCGGACCTCGGCGTCGAGTATCGCCGGGTTGAAGCCTGGTCGAAGAAGGCGGAGGACCTTCCCTTCACCCCACTCGAACATCTCCGCCTCGCGGCCTTCCGCCACCTTCTTGAGTTCCGAAACAGTGCGTGACTTAGCGACCATTGCGGTGGCCGGTATTATAAGCCTCGTCCGCCGAGCTATTACGTGACGGAGGTCACATCCGACCATGGCCGCAATCGACTACGACGCCTGGGCGAAAACCTACGACGACACGCGCGGGGCGAGTCCGAGCGTCCTCCGTGCGCTGCTCGACTCCCTCGGGCCTCCGGCCGGTCGCTGGCTGCTCGACATCGGAGGCGGGACCGGCAACTTTGCGGCGGCGCTGGCGGACGAGGGGTTCCACGTAAGTCTGTGTGACTACTCGCCGGAGATGGCCCGGCGGGCGTTCGCGAAGCTCGACAAAGACGAGGTCGCCGTCGCCGATGCGGCGCACTTGCCTTTCGCCGAGGGCGCGTTCGACTGCGCGATCTCAGTGAATGTGCTTGGGCACGTCGAGGACTGGCGCACGATGCTGGCCGCGGCGCGGCGGGTCATCCGAGGCGGCCCGTACCTCATGAAGGCGTCGACGCGAGAGACGCTGGAGGCGAACTGGGTGGTCGAGTACCTTCCGGGCATCCGTGACCACGCGCCGGTGCACCACTACCAGCAGGAAAGAGTGATTCGCGAGGCGCTACGGGAAGCGGGCTTCTTGCGAGTGGAGCTGAGCCGCGTTCATTACAGCGAGATGGTGGACGGCTCCATCCAGGCGCTCAAACACTTCCCCGAAGTCTTTCTGAACGACGAGCGCATCCTGAACACCGCGACGCTTAAGCGCCTGCCGGATGCGGAGCGCGAGGCCGGGCTTGCCGCCCTCCGCCGCGACTATGCGAGCGGCCGTCTGCGCGAGGTGATCGCGCACTATCAGCCGCTTGTGCGGGAGTACGGGGACGGGTCGGTGTTTGCGGCGTGGCCATAGCGATCGACGTTTAGAGTAAACTCGATGTGGGAAGTCAGACATGCTTAAGAAAGAAACACCGAAAAAAGGAAGGTCACACAAGCGCTCCGCAGAACCAAAGAGCAGCCGCAATAAGGAAAGATTTTTGTCCTTCGCTGGCATTTGGAAGGACATCGACGGCGATGCGATTATCGAGAAGATATACAAATGGCGCCACGAAGCACCACCGAGCCCTCCGCCCGGTGAATGACCTACCTGGTTGATAGCGACTGGCTAATTAGCTACCTGAACGGCCGGGCCGACGCCGAGGCGGTGCTCGGCGGTTTGTACTCTGAGGGTCTAGCCATCTCAGTCGTAACCTACGGCGAAGTGCTTGAAGGCTTCATTGAAGCAGCCGGTTCGATGCCTCAGAGCTCGCAGTTTGAGAGCTTCGTCGGGACAATGGATCTCCTCCCAGTTGATATGGAGGTCGGTCGTCGGTACGCCGCTATCCGTTATGAGCTGCGACGGCAGGGCCAGCTCATCGCTGACAATGACCTCTGGATCGCCGCCACTGGGCTGGCTCACGACTTAACGCTCGTGACCCGCGACCGGCATTTTGAACGCGTACCGGGCCTCAAGCTCTATCAGCAGGTGAGATAATCGTGATGTTATGCCCCGAAAGACGCCCTCTCGCGCAGGCGGGCGTAACCCGCTGAGCCTCTTCGCGGAAGCCGCCCGCACGCGCGCTGAGCGGCACGCGCCGCTGGCGGCGCGGATGAGGCCCCGGACCCTCGAGGAGTTTGTCGGGCAGGAGCACCTGGTCGGGGAAGGGCGCGTGCTGCGGCGGGCGATCGACGCTGACCAGCTGCCGTCGATGGTCTTCTGGGGGCCGCCCGGCTCCGGCAAGACGACGCTCGCCCGCATCATCGCCTCGCTCACGCAGTCGCATTTCGAGCTGGTGTCCGCGGTTGCGTCCGGCGTGGCCGACCTGCGGCGGGTGGTCTCCGAGGCGGGCGAGAGGCTAGGGGAGCAGGGGCAGCGCACAATCCTCTTCATTGACGAGATCCATCGCTTCAACAAGGCGCAGCAGGACGTCGTTCTCCCTTACGTCGAGGACGGGACGATTACGCTGATCGGGGCGACGACGGAGAACCCATCGTTCGAGGTGATCTCGCCACTGCTGTCGCGCTCACGCGTCTTCAAGCTCGAGCCACTTACGCCGGAGCAGGTCGAGGGCATCCTGAAAACCGCGCTCGCGGACGAGGAACGCGGGCTCGCCTCGATGCGGATCGAGGTTGAGGACGAAACACTTTCGGCGCTTGCGAAGGTGGTCGGCGGAGACGCGCGGATCGCGCTGAATGCACTCGAGCTTGCCGCGCAGACGGCGCCGCCCGACGGCGATGGCGTTCGGCGCGTGACTGTCGAGCGGATCGAGGAGGCGCTTCAGCACCGCGCCGCCCTCTACGACCGCGCCGGCGACTGGTATTACGACATCATCTCAGCGTTCATCAAGTCGCTGCGTGGCTCCGACCCGAACGCCGCGCTCTACTGGCTCGCGCGGATGCTGGAGGGCGGGGAGGACCCGCTGTTCGTCGCGCGGCGGCTCGTGATTCTGGCGTCAGAGGACGTCGGGCTCGCGGATCCACAGGCGCTCCAGGTGGCGATCGCCGCCCAGCAGGCTGTCCACTTCATCGGCATGCCGGAGGGTTTCTTCCCGCTGGCCGAGGCGA
>VBJT01000006.1 GCA_005880075.1 Chloroflexota bacterium | reverse complement strand
AGGAGCTGGGGCTGGCGGACCGGCCGCGGGTGACGGCTCTGAACAAGATCGACTTGTTGGTCGATGGGAACACGGAACAGGGAACATTGAACAAGGAAACCTCGGTCCCTGGCTGGGCGCGGGAGGGGGTGCGGGTGTCTGCGGCTAAGGACCGGGGGCTGGAGGAGTTGCGGTCGCGGATCGAGGTGGCGCTGGCGGAAACGGAGTGACCGGGCGAAATAATGGCGAGACTTCGCTTTATCGAGTAAGAAGCTAAGCGACTCCGACGTGTTGCGCTCGCTGGTCAAGCTGGCGCACGTTGGGCAGGGCGGCAGGGAAGTGCTCCGGCATTACGGGCGCCCGAGACCGAAGAGGGACCGGGCGCCCGCCCCAGGCGCTCGGCCCCCACGGTCGGGAAGGAGTGCTGACGTTGTCAGAGGAGGTCGAACATGACCGGTGGCTGTTCAAGCATCACCATCACCAGGAACGGCCAGGCGAACCAGCGGAAGAGACCGAGAAACCACTCCACGCCCCGAGTTATCACGCCGTTTACCCTCTCCCGCCGACCAATCGCGCCGTTCACCCTTCCAGTAAGCACCGCCCGGCCCGATAATGCCAGCGTCTAGCCACGTTCGTTTGTGGAAATGGGGCGACTGGTTGTGGACTGCTACTTAACGAAGCCACAACCGAAGGAGCACAGGGCATTGCCAGCCACGGTCGTCTTTGCGGGCAGAAGGGAGCCACCGGGGCGAGATCTGCTAAGGAGGAGTCCGATGAAGGCAGGCCGGCCGAAGCTCGCTCAGGCCTCGATGTACGAATGTTCTCGTTGTGGCGATGAGTATACGTTCGCCGCGGGCGACGACGAGATGCTCTTCACGATCCACCGGCTGCTGCATCTGGCGGCGGACTGGCGGTTCGCAACGGCGGCGGGGCAGCTGCTGGCCAAGCGGACGCGAGAGGCGGTTCCGGCGGAGTGAGCACACCATGGCTTTAGCAGGGATCGCCGAAGTGCTCCGACAGGCTCCAGCACGAACGCTTATCGACGGCTTCTAGATATCCTCGAAGTGGGTCAGCTGCTTGATCCCGCGATAGCGATCGAGAATCTCGTCGAAGGAGAGGCGTTCTAGGCGGCGGGTACCGAAGTCCTCGACGCAGAAGGAGCCCATCACGCTGCCGAAGATGACTGCGCGGCGGAGCGTGGCCTGGTCGAGCGCCGGCTTCTCAGCAAGGTAGCCGAAGAAGCCGCCGGCGAAGCTGTCTCCCGCGCCGGTCGGATCGATTTCGTCCTCCAGAGGATAGGCGGTGATGGCGAAGATGTCGTCTTCGTTGAAGAGCATCGAGCCGTGCGAACCGCGGGTGGCGACGAGCATCCGGGGGCCCATTTTCTGGATGACGGCAGCGGCTTTGCGGAGATTGTATTCGCCGGAGAGCTGACGGGCCTCGGCATCGTCGACCTTGAGGATGTCGGTGTGCTTCAGGACCTCGAGTAGTTCTTTGGCAGTCGTCTCGATCCAGAGATTCATGGAGTCCATGCCAACGATACGTTTCGAGGTGACCTGGTCGAGTACGCTGAGCTGGAGCGTGGGGTGCATGTTGCCGAGAAAAAGGATGTCCGCCTGTCTGTACGAGTCGGGCAGGCTAGGCTGGAAGCGCTCGAAGACGTTGAGTTCGGTAAAGAGCGTTTCGCGGCTGTTGAGGTTGTAGCTGTATTCGCCGCCCCAGCGGAAGGTCTTGCCGCGCGCGTGCTCGAGGCCCTGGAGGTCGATCCTCCGTCCAGCGAAGACCTGCATGTGCTGTTCATTGAAGTCCCGGCCGACAACTGCCACGAGGTTGACGTCGGTGAAGTAGGAGGCGGCGACGGCGAAGTACGTGAGGGAACCGCCCACAACATCATCCGCTTGGCCGAAGGGCGTCTTGATGGTGTCGAGGGCGATGGAACCGACGGCAACGATGGACATGCGAGGGAGTATAGCGGAGCAAGGAGGAAGCAGGAAGAGGGGAGCTTGAGGAGCAGGGTTGGGAGGGGCATTTACGCTTGACCGAGGTTTTGTTAAACTGGCGCCACCGTTGAGGAGGGGCTGCCCAATGGACTACACCATACGCGTCAGCGTTATCGCTGGCTTTGAGCCGCTGCGACTGGGGCTCGTAAAGACGCTAGGAGGCGCGCCGGATATTGAGATCATCGGCGAGACGACGAGCCTCGGGGATCTCATCTCGAACGCGGCGATGCGCGACGCAGACGTGTTCGTCGTGGATGTCGACTCGCTCGGAGGCGCCGCACAGGTGACGGTCGCGCAACTGAACGAATGGCTGCCTGCGCTGAACGTGCTTTTCCTGGGTAATCAAGAAGACGCTCGGGTAATCAGTCCAGACGATCTACCCGGGTATATGCGGCTGAACACGGTGGGGTTCATCTTCCGGGACGGGCCGACCACGCGGTTGATCGAGGCGGTGCGGCTCGTCGCGCAGGGGATCTTTGTGTGCGAGGCGGACGTGATCAAACGGATCCTTGTGAAGTTGATGCACTGGGCGAGCTACACGGAGACGCAGACGGAAACGCTTACGGAGCGCGAGATCGAAGTGCTGACAATGATCGCGAGAGGCGCCTCGAATAAGGAGATCGCCCAGGAGACGTTCCTTTCGCAGGGGACTGTCAAGGCGCACGTCAGCCACATCATGTCGAAGCTGCGCGTGGAGCGGCGGACGGACCTCGTGCGTGTTGCGTTGACCAAAGGGCTGGTGCCTCTCAACGAGGAGCAGGTCCACTAGGCCATCGCGCGGCAAACGAAGTACTCGGGCCGCCGTAAATTCTGTAGTCCGCAAACGCCCTCGTTGACGTAAGATTGTCGACAGAATGGCCGGGTCGCAAGACGTTGACGAATCACTTTTCCGCCGAGTCTCATCACTATCGCGCGGCGAGCAGCGCTGGCTAAAGCTGGCAATACAGGCAATCAGGACGACGGAGACGGGCCCGACGGTCGAGCCGGAAACGGTCGACATTCCCCCCGAGCCGCGCCGGTTGAAGGCGGCCAACCTCGAGGACGTGATCACCGGGAAGGCAAACTTGCGAGACCAGCTCGAGGCATACCCGGAGCTCGCGGGCGAGTTAGAGGGACTGGCCGACGTAATCGACATGCTGCGGGAAGCGGGCGAGCGGCGCCGGCGCAAGGGCGAGGATATCCTAAAGGAGCTTCTGGAAGGCGAGGGGCAGGAAGAGAGCGGGGAAAACGGGCCGCGGGAGCGGCCCCGAAGCTAGGCTTTGGCGTTTACGCCGAAAGTCGGGCGACCACTGTACTCGCCTTTTGGTGTTCCTAGGACCTTCCGGCTTTCTCAGCAACAGCGGGCTGGGGCGACACTATCCGGCGTTGCTCACATTAACTCCGGGTTGCACGTTGCATCTACGCAAGGAAAGCATCCTAAGAAGGGCCTCCTAACGGGCGCAGCGTTCCAAGCAGGCGTGAAGCAACGGCGCAATGAGAAAGCGGTCGGTTTCGGGTTCGAGGAGCGGTGGAAGAAGGATGACCCTGCCGTCGTCAACCGTCAGCTCGACGGCGATTGCCGCACCGCCATGACTTCGCGCGAAGACGCGTCCGTAGTCGCTGAAGTTCGGAGTCGTTTCGTCTACAGTCACGCGATAGGCGAAGCGCGACGAAAACTCAGTGATGTACGGCGCGAACGGGTGATCGGGTTCAGTTAGTTCCGCGCCGGGAGTCCCGAAGCCGGGCAGTAGGCGCTCGTCGTAGCGGAAACCGAGCGGCGCCGGTAGCCAGGCGTAGCGCCGCCAGCCACAGGACTGCGCGACGCCCGGGTGCGCGACGTCCGGATGGGCCAGGCACACGAGGACCCCGCCCCGAGCGAGGAACCATTCGCTTTCGCGCCGGCGCATCGCTAGCAGTTGCTGGAGGCTAAAGGCCTGGGAGGTGCTCGGCCCGTTTGTCACCGGAGCCCCGCCGAAATTGTGATGCTCGGCGTCGCCGGAGATGACTTCCTCGACGGTCCTCGAGGCGACAGCAGTGTCGATGATCATCCGGCCGTACTCGCTAAAAGCGGGGGCCGCAACGAAGGAATAGTTGTCGAAGGAAACGTGCGGCAGCGGAATGCCGACCACAAGTGTGCGCATAAACCTAGCTCAAACCAGCTTCAG
>VBJT01000005.1 GCA_005880075.1 Chloroflexota bacterium | reverse complement strand
CACTTCCCGCCGGACATCAAAGCCGTGGATGGAATCGACTTGTCGATCGCCGAGGGCAAGATCTTCGCCTTCCTGGGCCAGAACGGCTCCGGCAAGACGACGACCGTTCGCATGCTGACTACGCTGCTGCGACCCACCAGCGGGCGCGCGCAGGTGGACGGCCTGGATGTCCTTGCGCGCGCCCCGGAGGTGCGCCGGCGGATCGGCGTCGCCTTGCAAGAAGCGGCGCTCGACGATATGCAGACGGGCCGCGAGCTGCTCGTGCTCCAGGCGCGGCTCTATGGAGTGCCGGCCGGTGAGATCCACGAACGTGTCGCCCGTCTGCTAACCGTAGTCGAACTCGACGACGCGGCCGACCGGTTGGTCAAGACTTACTCGGGCGGCATGAAGCGGCGGCTCGACCTCGCAGCCGCGCTTGTGCATAATCCGAGAATCATTTTCCTCGATGAGCCGACGACCGGGCTCGATCCCATCGGTCGGGAGGCGATCTGGCGCTATGTCGAAGCGCTCAACCGCGATGGTGGCGTGACCTTCTTCCTCACGACGCAGTATCTCGAGGAGGCCGACCATCTCGCCCACGAAGTGGCAATCGTTGATCGTGGGCATATAGTCGCAGCTGGCTCGCCCGACGAATTGAAGGCAAGCATCGGCACTGACGTCGTGACCGTGCGCGTCCCGGGCGAGGACGAGACCGCAGCGCGCGCTGCCGAGGTCCTAAGGCACGTCGATGGCGCAAGCGATGTGCGCGCGCTCGAGGATTCGGTCGTCGTCTACATCAAGGACGGAAGCACCGCGATCCCGGCCATCGTTCTGCGCTTGGGCGAGGCATCGATTGCGATGAGAGAAGTGACGTTATCGCGGCCCACACTCGACGATGTTTTCCTGCGCATGACCGGTCACCACATCGAAGTGGACCGCCCGGTTACGCGGACAGAAGCGCAGAGGAGGGAGTAACGGCGACGCTTGTGGCCAGCTACCACCTCATGATTCGCGCACTGCGAGAGTCGAGGCGTCAGCCCGGCGTAGAAATCCAGAATATCTTCATCCCGCTGTTCTTCTTGTTCGTCACCGTCGGCGCGATCGGGCGGGTCTCAGGGTCGGCTTTCGGCGTCGAGAATTACAAGGGCTTCCAGCTCCCCGTAGCGATCCTTCAGGGTACGGCGGGGACGGCCGGCATGGGCGGCTTCGGCACCGTCATGGACATCGAGCGCGGATACTTCGACAAGCTGATGCTTACGCCGGCGCCGCGCCTGGCGCTCGTCCTAGGCCGGCTGGCAGCAGACGCCGTGCGGGTGATGGTGCTTTCCACGATCATCATGCTCGTCGGGCTGGTGATGGGAGCCGGCATGGAGGCAGGAGTCGCCGGCGCCATCGTTTTCATCCTGATCGCGGGGCTGTTCGGCCTCGCCTATTCAGGGATCGGCCTCTCGATTGCGCTCCGCACTGGTAGTGTGCAGGCGGCGCAAGCCGGGTTCTTGGTCTTCTTCCCGCTGCTATTCCTCTCGCCCGCTTTCGCCCCGAAGGAGGTCTTCAGCGATTGGCTCGAAGTCCTCGCCACGCTCAATCCTGTCACCTACGTCCTCGAAGGATTGCGCTCGCTTGTGCTTGACGGCTGGCAGTGGGACCAGCTGGCCTACGCGCTCCTCAGCATCATCGGACTCGGCGCCGTCACGCTGACCATGACGCTCATGGCGCTGCGCACCCGGACGGCGTAACTACCGGAAGAGGTCGTTCTCAGCGTCGCGCACCAGCTGGCGGGCCGTCCCTTCACCGTGCGGATATGCGTAGCCGCGGACGATGGCGACAGGCACGCGGTCTAGCTTGCCCTGCACAAGCTCGGCGGCCGCCGCAAGCTCGTCGGCGACCGCGAGGGTGCTTACGCGAAGCTCGTACCCGTGCGGGTCCGTCTGGCCGACGTAATCGGCGAAAGGAAGCATGCCCGCCACCCCGATCGCGACGTTCGTGTGGCCTTCCCGCCAGGCCCGCCCGAAGGTGTCGGTGATGATCACGGCGACATCAGCACCGGTACGCTCATTTATGCCTATGCGAATGGCGGCCGCTGAGGAGTCCGGGTCTTCGGGCAGGAGCGATACGAGACCCTCAGGCCCGACGTTGGACGCGTCGATGCCGGCGTTGGCACAGACGAAGCCATGCTTCGTCTCGGTGATGAGGACGGGGCCGCGCTGGCGGACGACGCGATTGCTCTCGCGCAGGATGAGCTCGACGAGGCGCGGGTCTTTCTCCGTCTCGACCGCCAGCCGCTCCGCCTCAGCCGACGGCGTAACGCTATCGAGTGAGACGATGCGGCCTTCGGCCTTCGAGACCACTTTCTGGGTCACGACGAGAACATCGCCGGATTTAATGCCTGGATCGTTCCGTGCAGCTTCGGCAATCAGGGCGGCCAGGTCATCGCCCTCGCGGACTTCAGCGAAGCCGAGAAGCGGGATGAGGCGAACTTCGGGCATTAGGCGGTCCGTACGGAGCCCGCAAGGCGAAAGGCTTTCAGCCCACGCCTCCCGCCCTGGCTCCTAAATCCCCGTAATCCGTACCCCGGTGTGAGCCTTGTAGATGCGGTTGATCTGCAGCAGCTGCACAGTAAACTCCTCGAGGTAGCGGGAGTTGGCGAGGCCGCCGCCATCGAGGCCCCGCACGTACTCGATCTGCTCGACGAGGTCCAGCACCTTCTTCTTCGAGGGCTTGTGATCGCCCACGACGATCACGTCCCCCTGGAGTGGCCTGTCAATCTTTTGCAGCTCACTGCCGTCCAGGTGGTGGAACCCGCTGATGACCTTCGCCTTGGGAAGCAGGGAATGCGCCTGCAACGCGG
This sequence comes from Chloroflexota bacterium, assembly GCA_005880075.1. Classification (GTDB taxonomy): domain Bacteria; phylum Chloroflexota; class Dehalococcoidia; order SM23-28-2; family RBG-16-64-32; genus CF-163. Next base: position 3,992 of record VBJT01000005.1, on the reverse strand, counting down.
CCGAGCCTTCGTCGAAAGCCACCGCCTTGGGTCCGTCTTTGTCGAAGAGCATCGGAACAACGACATCGACGACGGTCTTCTCGTTCGGCACCCTCGGTGTTCAGTCCGCCGAAGACATCCGCTTCGGGTAGCTTCTCCTTGACCTTCGCCACGGCCTCCGCCGCTCGCTCTTCAGAGCGCGAGCCGATGAAGACCATGTTGCCGGCCTTGGCGAAGCGCATGGCGAGCCCGAGCCCTTCGGGCCCGGTCCCGCCGACGATGGCGATTCGGGACTCAGCCATACGGTAGGACCGTCCCAGGAGCCAGAAGCCAGAATACCGGCGGCTGTTCTCTCCTTGATCCTTCCTCCTTGCTCTTTGCTGCTATGCCGTTGCCTCCACGGTCTTGAAGCGGGGCATCACCTCTGAGGCGAAGAGTTTCATCGAGCGGAGGACCTTGTCGGGCTCGAGGCCGCCCATGTTCATCCAGCACATCACGTAGCGGACGCCCAGCTCATCGCGCATCCACTGGATCTTGCGGGCAACGGAGTCCGGGTTCCCGAACAGCATCAGCTCCTGGCGGTATTCGCGGACGACTCTGCCCGCCTGGCCGAACTCCTCGTAGTGCTCGTACTCCTTGGAGAGCTGGCCACCCTTCTGCATTGGCGTCCCCAGCGTGACGAGCGAAGCACCGTAGCGCATCGAGTGCTCGACGCCGATCTGCTGGCCGCGCTCGTCGTTGTCATCGACGTAGATATGCACGAGCGCGGGCAGTTCCAGATTGGAAGTGTCCCGGCCGAGGGACTGGAGCGTCTCGCGATAGAGCTGATAGTTCGTCTTGATCTGGTCCGAGGCGAGACCGGCAGGCGCCAGGATCGGGAAACCACGCTCGGCGGCATACTTTATCGTTTCCGGCGTCATCCAGCTTGCCACGTAGATTGGCGGGTGCGGCTTCTGGACCGGCTTTGGCAAGACCGTGACGTCGTTTACCTTTGTGTACCGGCCGTCGTAGGTGAAGGCCTCCTCCGTCCAAGCCTTAAGCAGCACCTCCATGCTCTCGTTGAAGCGAGCGCGGCTTTCATCCATCGAGATGCCAAAGCCGGCGTACTCCGCCGCCTGGTAACCCCGACCGACGCCGAAGTCCAGCCGCCCACCGCTCATGATGTCGATAGTGGCGGCTTGCTCGGCGAGGCGGACGGGGTTGTGGAAGGGCAGTACAACGATAGCTGTGCCGATGCGGACGCGCTGCGTCCTGGCGGCGACCCAGCCGGCGATGACCATGAGGTCCGTGGCGATGCCGTACCACTGGAAGTGGTGCTCGGCCAGCCAGGCGGCGTCAAAGCCTAAGTCTTCCGCTTTCTCGATCTGCTCGAGCTCCGCGCGGAAGACATCTTCATCGCCCCAGCCCGGGGGCTTCTGAAAGAGGTGGAAGGTGCCAAATTTCATCGAGGTGTTAAGTGTCCGTGACAGGTATTAGGTGCCGTTCTTGGTGGCGCCAGTATAGCGGTGAGCCGCGCGGGGGTTCAACCGCGCGAGTAATCAGGCGGGCCCGCGCGCGTTCTAGCTACTATGGGATTGGTAATCGCTATTGTCTCGGCGTTGGCGGCGATCATCCTGGCCACTTTCTTAGTCCGCCGTAGAACGCGCCGGCGTAAGAGCGGCGAGCAGGACTAGAGCCTCACCCGCCCGCCCAGCAGCCGCCTTCATTGTCAGTTCATACCCTCTTCATCAAAGAACCGTATGTTGGACAAGGCGGCGGAGCACAGTAGAAAGGAACAGCATGAGCCTCGCGATGCGGTTCTACTGGGCGATTGCCCTTGCGGCCCTCCTTGCGGCTTACGTCCGTTACTGACCGACCTTTTCTCGGCTCATCCCGCACCATTCTTACCAATAAAATGAAGGGCCGGTCAGACGGGCCTCCTTCGTTGATTCGTCGTCAGCGCTGAACGTTATAGAATCCGACCGACGTGTGGAGAGCGAAGCCTAAGCGACTGATCGCCGCCATTGGCATCTTGATACTCGCCTGCATCGCTCTTTCCTGTGGCGGCTCCGACGATAACAAGGCAGGCGAGCCGCCAACGCGCACTCAACCGCAAGAGTCGGCCGAGACTGGCTCGGTGCCGCAACCCATCCTCGACATGGAGAACGATGCAAAGGACGCGATTGACCAGGTGCTTTCTGGCAGATGGGACAGGGTCACCGCCGAGGCCGGTTCCCTCGCCGGCACCTGGAAGGAGTTCCTGTCGTCGTCCGATGCCTCGGGCGTCACGGCAGATCAGCGAGCAGCCATGGACAAGGCGATCGCGGACCTCGCGGCCGCTGCGCAATCTCAGGACGCGCTTCCCGCCCGGCAGGGCGCGAACGATGTAAGCAAAGTGATAGTTGACGTCTTCGACCTGTTCCAGCACAAGGTTCCCAGCGATATCGGCCGCCTAGCCTGGCAGGAGCGACAGGCACTCATCGACGTCGACCGTGCGGACTGGAACTCCCTCACCAGAGACCTAGCGCAGCTGCGCCAGACGTTCAACCGCGCGAAACCCGGCGTGCTCGCGGCCGGCGGCGACAGAGAGGCCGCTGACTTCGAGGCCAGCCTCAACGAGCAGGACCGGCTGGCGGCGGCCCAGGACCCCGCCATAGTCGATGAAGGGAACGTCGCGCTGGAGCTTGTGGACGATCTCGAGGGAGTTTACTGACCGGCTTGATGGCTGCGCGCCAGCTTCTTCGCCTGCCCGGGCGGGACGTGCCCGCTGGCGTTCGGCTGGGCGTTCTCGCTGCCTTCACCGGCGCCTTCGGCCTTGGGTGTCTTGTGCTTGTTCTTGCCGGAGACAAGCTGCCCCAGGTTCTTGGGAACTGCGTTGAACGCTGCGAGCTGCTCGGCCGTTAGAGACTTGCGCAATTGGCCGAAGCCAAACTCGCGCTCGCCGTTGGCGTCGGTCGGAATCGTCGCCAGCAGGTCGTCCACGCTCATCCCCTTGGCGCGCGCCAGCTTGTAAAGCTTGAAGAGCGCGCCGAAGCCTATCCCCTGCTGCTGGCGCATCAGCACCTCTTCCTTCGAGACGCCGAACTGATCCGCGATCGCCTGCGCGACCTTATCGCCGCCCTGCCCGTCCTCGGCGCCTTCTGTCTCTTGCCCCTGGCCGGACACCACTGCGCCGCCGCCGTTCGGCTGCCGGATACTGGCGGCTGAGCGATGCGCACTCGGCGCGCTGCCGCCAACGGCGAGTACAGACGACGCAGCAATCAGAGCGGCGGCGCCCCCGGCCAACAGCAGCGGCAGCAGGCGGATCTTCGGCATGATGCGTTATGTCAATTCTAGCCGATGCCCGGACGTGCTGCTACTTCCGAGAAGTCAACATTAGGTAATTGTGCGCTTGTGAATCCGGCGGCGCGGTGCTACAATCACCCTCGACCCGCTGGATGGCGGCGCGGGGTGCCCCTTCCAGCCCCAATGTATTCGTACGGCCAGTCCGCCCCGGCGGACGCGCACCCCCGCAGCCATATGCTCCGCCCAACGGCGGATTTTCTGATGGAGCTGCGCATGGCCGTTTTTAAGTCCCACTGTTCACTGCTCCCTATTCACTGTTCACTTCTCGCGTGTTCCTGATCCATAACCGGCTCTCGCCGCCTGTCGAAGAGCTGCTGTCGAAGGCGATCGCCGCCGACGCTCTTTCGCGCGAGGAGGCGGTGCGTCTAATTCGCGCTTCGGGCACCGAGGTGCCCGCGCTCATGATGGCGGCGGGTCTGCTGCGCGACCGCTCGCACCCGAATGTTGTCACCTACTCGCGCAAAGTGTTCATCCCGCTGACAAACCTCTGCCGCGACGTCTGCGGCTACTGCACGTTCGTGAAGCAGCCGGGCGAGGCCGACGCGCTTACGATGACGCCGGAGATGGTGCTGGCCTCTGCGAACGCGGCGAAGCGGGCGGGCTGCAAGGAGGCGCTCTTCAGCCTGGGAGATAAGCCTGAGCTGAAGTATCCCTCGTACCGCGACTGGCTGCGCAAACGCGGCTATGCG
>VBJT01000004.1:588-6520 GCA_005880075.1 Chloroflexota bacterium | reverse complement strand
GGTCCTCGGCGGGCGGATGAACATCCAGGCGCCGCCCAACCTGACGCCGGACGCCTACCAGATGTACCTCTTCGCCGGCATCAACGACTGGGGCGGCATTTCGCCCGTCACGCGTGACTACATCAACCCCGAGAAGCCCTGGCCGAAGATCGTCGAGCTGAAAGAGACCACGGCGGCGGCCGGCTTCGAGCTGCGGGAGCGGCTCGCGATCTACCCGGAATACGTCGTGCAGCGGAACGGCTTCATCCCGCAGGCGCTAAGCGAGCGCATATACGAGATGGCAGACGAGGAAGGCCTCGTGAGGAAAGAGGTCGAAGCATGGTAAGCGTCGTCGTAGAGACGCTTCGGCGAGGCGTCTTTACAGCACCCCGCTTCGGCAAGGCCTTCCTTCTCGCTCGTCCCGTGGACAACCTCGTAGGGGCGAGGCATCCAACGCCGTCGAACCACCCCACCCACAGAAAATGCCTCGCCCTGGGGCCCAGCACAAATCACGCCCGCTCGTGCTGGGGTATCGAAGGAACAAGCGGAGCAACCACACACCGATTTACCCTCGACGCCAGGAGGACAAACGATGGTTACTAAAAACAGCCGTAGTACCGACAGCGCACATCTCCGAACCTCTTTCGACCGTCTCCTCTCGGGCATCGACCGGCTGGTTGCCCGCGTGCTCGACCGAGCGCTGGCAGGCGAGGACATCTCGGTGGACGAGGGGACAGCACTTCTCGAGGCAGATGGCTCGGCGAACGTCAACGCGATCGTGCTCGCAGCAGACGACCTGCGCCGGCGGACAGTTGGCGATGTAGTCACCTACATCATCAACCGCAACATCAACTTCACCAACGTCTGCATCAAGCACTGCACCTTCTGCGCCTTCAGCCGCGGCCACCGCGAAGAAGAGGCGTACTATCTGCCGGTCGAAGAGATCGTGCGCCGGGCGCGCGAGGCCTGGGAGCTGGGCGCAACCGAGGTCTGCATCCAGGCGGGTCTTCCTCCGAAAAGAGCTGCCGGAGCTGCACATCCACGGCTTCTCGCCGGAGGAGGTCCTGTACGGCGCCATTCGCTCACGGTGCTCCATCCGCGAATACCTCATTGGGCTCAAGGAGGCCGGCGTGGGGACGCTGCCGGGGACTTCCGCCGAGGTGCTCGACCAGGAGGTCCGCGACCTGATCTCGCCCGGCCGGATTACGAAGGACCAGTGGATCGAGGTCGTCACGACGGCCCACGACCTCGGCATCCGCACCACCTCCACAATCATGTACGGGCACGTCGAGAGCCCGCGGCACGTCGCTGCGCACCTCGGGCTGCTGCGTGATATCCAGAAGCAGACTGGCGGCTTCACAGAGTTCGTGCCGCTTGGGTTCGTCCACACGGAGGCCCCGATGTACGGCAAGTCGCTGGTCGAGAACGTCCGGCCGGGCGCCACCGGGGCAGAGGTCCTCAAGACCTACGCCGTCTCCCGCCTGATGCTAAACAACTGGATCCCGAACCTCCAGGTATCTTGGGTGAAGGAGGGGCCGAAGCTTTCGCAGATACTGCTAGACGCCGGCGGCAATGACTTCATGGGCACTCTCATGAATGAGAGCATCTCGACCTCCGCCGGTGCCACCTATGGGCAGTGCATGAAGCCGCGCGAGATGCGCCGCCTCATCCGCGACTCCGGCCGCATCCCCGCCGAGCGCTCGACAACCTACGAGATCCGCCGTCAATTCGGCCCGGACGAAGACGACCACTACGACCCGCTCGATCTCGTCGAGGGCGCGCCCGAAGAGAAGTTCGGCTCCTACTCCAAGCTCACGCACTCGCCGGACTACAAGTTCCGCGACCGCTACGAGATACCGCTAACACCGGTTTCCAAGGGTTAACCCGTGGGCTTCGACCCACGGGCGTTTGTAGGGGCTGAGCAACGTTCAGCGCTGTTATGAGCGTATATCTACGAATGACGATCGGCGAAGCAGCTAGGCGGTTGCTCGGCCCCTAGGGCGCCATTGCCGGTCAGACCGACAGGCTGTGAGAAAATCTACCCGCGATGCGCATCTTCCTCGCCGCCTACCTTGCCGCCGTTGTGATTCTCGGCGGGCTAGCGATCGCAGGCGGCCTAGCGCTATATGGCAACCTCGGCCCGGACGGCGCTGCGGAAGAGGCGGCCAGCGAGCATGGGTACAACCTTGCGGGCTGGGAGATAAACCACTTCCCCGAGAAGTGGCTCCATAAGCTCCAGCACCTGTTTCACGGCCCGAGCGAGCAAGACCGCACTGACGCGATTTGCGAGTATTTCCAGACTGCAGCACGGCTGGCGAATTCAGCCCCACAGCCTGACGCCGAGGCGGAAAAACGCCTAGCGGAGCTGGAGAACGATGTCGAAGATGCTATCGAAGGGCGTGCGACTGCCATCCTCGAGGACCAGAAACTCATGCTTCAGCCGCCTCTGTTTTCAGACCTCGGGCTGGTCTTCCCGCCCGTAGACTTCGAGATCGACGGCACCCCTCGTGTGCTCGCCATCTCACCCCGTGATCGCATCGAGCTGCAAAACTCCTACCTGCTGGAGCCAGACATTCCCCTTCAAGAGATCGATCAGATCGAGCACGACGCCGAATCGGCGAACGTCGACGGGCACGGCGTCTCGGCGCTCATCATCCGGACCGGCGGTTTCTCCAGTTATCCAAGCGTCGTCTTCGCGGATGCGCCCTACGACTCCCTGATGGAGACGGTATTCCACGAGTGGCTGCACTCGTACCTGATCTTCTTCCCGCTAGGCGAGGGCTACTTCCGAAGCGCCGAGACGCGTACCCTCAACGAAAGCGTCGCGAACATGGGCGGAAAGGAGTTGGCGCGCCTGTACTTCGAGCGATACGGCACGCTGGACCAGGCCTGCGGTGCGCAGCCGCGGCCCTCGGTAACTCCAGCGCCGGTTCCAACGGGATTCGATTTCACGAGCGAGATGCGAGCGCTCAGGAGGCAGGTGGAGGCGATGCTGGCGCAAGGCCAGGTCGAAGGGGCCGAAGCGCTAATGGCGGCGAAGCGCGACGAGTTCCAGACGAAGGGCGTCTTCATCCGCCGCCTGAACCAGGCGTACTTCGCCTTCCACGGCTTCTACGCGGACTCCCCCGGCTCGATCGACCCGGTAGGCCCCAAGCTCCAGACACTGCTCGAGCGGGCCGGCTCGCCGGGTGAGTTTGTTCGCCGCGCGTCTGCGGTTACGACGCGCGCGGACCTGGATAAGCTTCTTGAGTAAGGCGCCGCTCGACGCCGCGCGTTAAGCGGGAATCGTCAGCTTGTCCCCGGGCTTGACCGTGTCGTTGGGCTTGAGCCCGTTCGCCTGGCGTAGGTCCTTCTCGCTCACCCCGAATTTGGTGGCTATGCTCTGCACCGTATCGCCTTCTTGCACGGTGTATTGGAACGGCGTGCGAGCCGGCGCGGGTGGGGGAGGGCTGGGCGGAGGGGGAGGAGGTGGCGTAGGCTCCGCTGTCCTCGGCGGAAAGACCGGCACCCTCGGCGCGGGAGGCGGCGTCGAAGAGTCGCCCTGCGCCCGCGCGGGACTCTTGCAAGCTCCCGGCTTGCTCGTAGGCGCGTCTACTTTGAACACCTCTTCGTGCCCACCGCATGAGCTTGTAACGACGTCGTCGGGCTTTTCGAACGGACGCGGAGGCAGTTGAAGATAGGCGTGCGCCTCGATCATGAAGCGCTTCCACATGGGTCCCGTCCCGGCTGAGCTGAATGTCCCCGGCGCCATCGGTGTATTGTCCGCGTTACCCATCCACACGCCGGAAGCGAGGTCCGGGGTGTAGCCCATAACAACGCCGTCGCGGAACTCCTCGCTGGTACCGGTCTTGGCCGCCGCGGGGCGGTCCGGCAGCGTCAGGCGGCTCCAATCGATCGCCTGATTGGAAAGGACATGAGTCATCATGTAGGCATACGCGGGATCTATCACTTGCTTTGCCTTCGGTTCGGTGTACTGGTAGATGATGTTGCCTTGCGCGTCCTGGATCTTCAGCACGCTGACGGGATCGAGTTCCCGGTAACCGCTCGGCAGGTCTTCAGCAACCGGTCGGCCCTTCATTACGCCGTTGTTGGCCAGTACGCTGAAGGCGTAAGTCATGTCGACGAGCTTGACCTCGCAGGCGCCGAGAGTAATCGTGGGGCCGCAGTCTCCCTGCCGGAGGTCAGTGATGCCCAGCCGGTGCGCGGTGTCCCGCATCTCGTCGATCCCGGCATCCATGACCGTCCGGACGGCCGCTGTGTTGACCGATTCGGAGATCGCCTTGCGCATCGTGATGGTGCCGAGGTAGCTGAAGTTCCAGTTGTTGACTAGCTTCTCTCCCTCAGCCGTCGGCAGCACCAACTTCTTGTCGTCGACGTAGCTCGACGGAACCCACCCTTCCTGGAATGCCGTCAGATAAGTGAACACCTTCATCGTGGAGCCGTGGGACTGCGGAGAGGTGGCGATGTCGACCTTGCCGGCGATATCGTCCCGGTCATAGTTGCGGCTGCCGATGTAAGTCAGGATTTCGCCGGTCGCCGGTCGGATCGCGATGAGCGATCCGTCGTAGCCCCCATAGCGGTTCTCGTTCTTGGATATCTCCTCCTCGACGATCTTCTGGCCGATGTCCTGAAGGCCGAGGTCGATGGTGGTCGTAATGCGGAGGCCGCCCTGCGTAACGACCTTGTCGCACGGGATGTCGCCCGGAGACTTGAAGAGCCCGGCGGCGCACATCTTCGTAACCTGGTCCTGCACATAGAAGACGAAGTGCGGCGACTTGATATCGATATAGTTCTGTACGTAGTTCAGCGGCTCCGCCTTCGCCGCCTCGATCTGCTCCACCGTGAGCGGCGGCTGGAACAGCGGTGTGCCTTTTTGCGGCGTCTTGTCGAGCGCAGGGTTCGGGATCTTGTTCAGATTTTCCAGGCTCGCTTTCATCCGCTCCAGTACCTCGAGTTGCCGCTGTTTGGCGGTGTCACGGTTTTCGGGGATCGCTGGCGTGTACTGCCCGGGCGCCTGGGGGAGCCCTGCTAGAAGCGCGGCTTCGCCCAGGCTGAGGTCCTTGGCGTTCTTGCCGAAGTAGCGCTGAGAAGCTGCCTGCGCTCCGTAGGCGAAATTGCCGAAGTAGATCTGGTTCAGGTACCACTCGAGGATCTGGTTGTCATCGAACTGTCGTTTTAACTCGAGAGCGATCACGGTTTCTTTTACCTTCCGGTCGACTGTGCGCGGCGCGGTCCCTCTCGACCCGCCCTCGATATAGACGTTCTTCACCAGCTGCTGCGTGATGGAGCTGCCGCCGGTCCCCTGCAAGAAGCCCGGCCCGAACGGCGTGAGGTTTTCCACGGCCGCCCGCGCTAGGCCGCGAAAGTTGACGCCCGGATTGCGGTCAACACAGCGGCCGTCCGGACGGTCATGGATGCCGGGATCGACGAACTCGTAGAGCTTGGTCTGGCCCGTCCGGTCGTAAGCAAGGCTGGTCCCCACGCTGGCGGAAGCGATCGCCTCTTCCGGCTGCTTGAGGTCGTGGGCATAAGCGCGATAAACGGCGAACGCGATTGCCAAGGCCGTGAACATAGCCGCCACCGACGCTATCCCGCACAGCGTGAGCAGCGCCTGAATGCGAGCGCGTGTGATCTCGCTCCGATGGACCAGCGCCAGCCTGGTGCGCTTGCGCCGGTACCTGTAAATTCTCCGCAAGGCTAGTCCTTACCTAGTACAACGAAGTGAGAGAGGCCGAAGGTTCTCAGCGGCGAGTTCTCCAGCGGATAGAGCAGCCAGCGCAGCGCCCGCCCGACGAACTTGCGGTCCGCCATGACATGATCGAAGCCGGGGAAAACGTAGGAATGGACAAGCGGGCGCAGGCCGGCCCGCCGGTATACCCGGCGCAGGCCCCCCTTGGTATAGGCACGCGCATGTGGCACCAACCGGTCGCGAATGTTGTCGGGGAGGTAATTA
>VBJT01000004.1:0-561 GCA_005880075.1 Chloroflexota bacterium | reverse complement strand
TGAGTCTCGAACGGATAGAGGCGGTTGGGGCAGAAGATGACCACGCGGCCGCTCGGACGGAGAACGCGATAGGCTTCGCGTAGAGTCGCCTGGTCATCTGTGACGTGCTCGAGGACCTCGTGCAGTAGGACGACGTCGAAAGAGCCGTCCGCGAACGGGAGTCGCTCGCCGACCGCGAGTGCGAGGCCGGGCAGCGCCTTGCCGCCTTCAGTCACGCGCTCCCGGTCCACATCAATGCCAGCGACGCCAGGCGAGAACTCGCGCAGGCGGCGGACGAAAGCGCCGACGCCGCAGCCGATATCGAGGATCCGTTTGTTTTCGAGATCGACATAGCGGCGCATGATTTCAAGTCGCCGCTCGAGACCGCGCGTCCAGATCTGACTCGGGTGGCCTAAAGTGGCGCGCTTATCAGAAGAGCGAAGAGTACTCTGTTTCGTCACGTAGACCAAGGTTCTTCGGAAGCTTCCATGCGGAGGCTTTGAGTGCCGCCGTTCGCAAGATAGAAACGCTGCCGTTGCTATAATGGTTGCTACACGCCTGACACGCGAGCCGTGCAGGAGC
>VBJT01000003.1 GCA_005880075.1 Chloroflexota bacterium | reverse complement strand
AACGAAGTGGAGGGCTCGCTCCCGATGTTTCCCTCGTTTGTGCGAGAACGGCAGGGCAGAATCAGCGGCTACCTGGTGATGGGCATGATCGGGCATGGCGTATTCGAGACAGAGGATGACGCCGTGGCGACGGTCGGCGAGGCTACTCGCCAGTCGCCCCCGAACTTCCACCGCATGTTTTGTCCGCTGCTCGAAGGTAGTCTGCATCGAAGATTTCTTGCCACAGGTGCCCGCGCCGTCAAACCGATGAATCTCATGAGCTTCGGTCCGTATGAACCGCCGGACGGCGTCTGGATGCCCAGCGTGCTTTATTAGCTGCCGCCGTTCACTGTCCTTTACGGCACTCTTATCTGGAACTTAACGCTGGTACCCTAACCGCTGCTCGCCTGCGCACGTCCAATCAACCAGAGGAAGTGAGCATGCGATCAAGAGCATTCCGTAGAAGCGCGCCGTTTTCTTTCCATCGACGCGGCGAATTCGGCAAGATATCCGAAACGATCGCATCACTAATCGCAAAGCTGGCGGCACTACCCGCTCGCCACCTTCGCTGGAAAATCGTCCTTCCGTACACATTCCTCGCGCTTATTCTCGGCTGCGCCGCAACCTACCTGGCGACCGGCGTTATCACAAGCTCCCTCGGAGAGCGTTCGGACAATCAGCTGGTCGAATCGGCGCGCGTCTCGTCCGACACGCTCGCCCGCCGCGAACGAAAGCACCTCGAGACCGTGCGTGCCATCCTCTTTAGCGACGGCGTTCCGGAAGCGATAGACGCTCGGGACAGTGCTCAGCTCGGTACGCTGATCGAAGGAACGGCCGCGAATGACGAAGTGCAGTATCTCCAGGTGCTCGATGCATCCGGTCAGCGATTGAAGGCGATCCAGCTAACCGCACCGAAGACCGTTGCGTATTCGGACATGACCGACAGCGATGCACCCGCCGCTTGGCCCCCCGTTCAGCAGGCGCTCGCTACTGCGCCCACAGGCGGCGGGAAAGCGACTGCGATTGTGCAGGCGGCCGGTGGCCCGGTGCTCTACACGGCAGGGGTCGTCGAGTCCGGAGGCCGCCTGATAGGCGTCGTCCTGGTAGGCACTTCTCTTCAGACGCTCGTGGCGGACATGAAGGCTGAATCGCTTGCAGACGTGACCGTCTACAGCGACTTGCAGACCCCCAGCTCGACCAGTTTTGTGCAGCCAACCGAGCCGGCGTCGAAAGAAGCTGACCTCAGCCCTCCGCCGGAGGCTGTCTCTGCCTTTAACCGAGACGGAGTCTACCGCGAACAGCGAACGATCTGGGGACGTGACTACAATGTTCTCTACGCGCCCCTTCTCATCCAGGGGGCGCCTATCGGCACCTATTCGGTGGCTCTTCCCGCTGATTTCATCGTCGAGGCGCAAGAAGCCGCCCGCTGGAAGATGGCGTTGCTCTTCGGCATCGCAATGCTGGCAGTGCTCGCGATCGGCTTCTACATCTCGCGCGCCATAACTCGCCCCGTCGACCGCCTCGTGTTGGCCGCAGAGCAAGTGTCCGCCGGCGACTTCACGGCCCGTGCGACCATCAAGTCCCGCGACGAAATCGGCCGTCTCGGTGCTGCGGTCGACCACATGACAGAGACGCTCCAGGGACAGTACGTGGGGACGCTGCGGGCGCTTGCCTCCGCCGTGGCCAACAAGGACCCTGTCACGCTCGGCCATTCGGTGCGTGTCGGCCAGCTCGCCGCCATGCTCGGTCGGCATCTCCAACTGGACGAGCGAACCATCGCGCAGCTCGAGATGGGCGGCTATTTGCACGACCTCAGCAAGATCGGCATCAGGGACTCCGAGCGCCTCAAGCTTGAAGCGCTCACGCCTCAGCAACGAGACCTTCTTGAACATCACCCACATCTCGACTTGCTGGCATCCGGCAACGCAGAAACGCGCCCGCCGGTGGCCGGGTTCGCAAGACCGAGGAGTTATTCAACACCATTCAATGAAGAAGGCACCATAGTCGCCCGAATCGTCGAGGCCGCCGACCTTTATGACGCCGTACGGCTCGGCGCTCCTCCACTGGGGGGATTCACTTCAGACCAGGCCTTGACTTTCCTCCGCACTCATGTCGGCGCGGTTATATCCATAGGCATGCTCGACGCGTTGGCAGCGGTGGTTCCGGCCTGGGAGCAGCGGCGCGCAAATGACCCGATGCTGCAGCGGCTCCTCGTCGAGACGGCGCTCAATACCGGGTAGATGGCAATGCCGCGAGTCAGGGGTATCCTGCGCAAGATTCTTCCCGTGGCGACGCTCGTGGCGGTCTGCATGGTCGCAACCACCGTCGCGGCCACACTCGCCATCCTCGGATCCGGCTCGGCCGTTCTGGAAGCCAAGGTCAGCTCGCGCATTCCGGTCGACTACTCGGCCGACCAGATAGCACTGAAGATTCCTCGCCTCTCCCCCGAAATCATCGCTGCCATCCAGAGAGACCGTGATCGCGCCGGCGGAGAATCCGGCGCACCGGGCGGGCCGACGTCCCAGACGCCTGCGCCCGGGTCTGTCCAGACCCCAAAGCCCTCCGGTGGCTCGACGCCGCCGCTAAACACGGGCGGGGCCGCGACACCGACGCCTTTTCTGCCGCTGCCCACTGCTTTGCCGACGGTGCCGGCGCCCACACCTACGCCGCTGCCGCTTCCCACGCTCCCAGCCACGCCGGCGCCGCCCGTTATCCCAACGCTGCTGGCACTTCCCAGCGTGCCACCTGCGCCCACGCTGCCGGCGCTTCCATAGCTCGAAGCTGCCCTGTTCCTCCTTCCGCCCCTACCCGAACAGATGTATCATTTTCCTCGTGGGCACATCCACTGAAAGCTCTGTTCTCGAAGCACTCAACCCACGCCAACGCGAGGCGGTCGAGCAGACCGACGGCCCGCTTCTTATCCTCGCCGGTCCGGGCTCCGGCAAGACGAGGGTCATCGCGCATCGCATTGCCTATCTGCTGCGGGAGAAAAACGTCCATCCCAGACGCGTTCTCGCCGTCACGTTCACGAACAAGGCGGCGCGGGAGATGCGAGACCGCGTCTTCACGCTTGTCGGCGAAGACCTCGGGCGCGACATAACTCTTGGCACGTTTCACGCCGTCTGCTCCCGCATTTTGCGCATCGACGGCGAACAGATCGGTGTACCGCGCAACTTCACGATCTACGACGACTCCGACCAGCTTGCCGCCGTAAAACGGGCCCTGGAGGACCAGGGAGTGGACCCGCGCCGAATAGCGCCCCGCGCGGTATTGTCAGCCATCTCCCGCGCGAAAAGCGAGCTGCAGGGCCCGCGCGAGTTCGCCGCGATCGTGGCCGACTACTTCCAGGAGGTCACCTCCCGCGTCTTCCTGCGCTACCAGGACCTGCTCGAGCAGAACGAAGCGCTCGACTTCGATGACATCCTGCTCAAGACCGTGGAGCTGCTCAACGAGCGCGAGGATGTCCTCGAAAAGTACGCCGGCCGCTACCTGTACGTCCATATCGACGAGTTCCAAGACACGAACATCGCTCAGTACGTCCTCGCCAAGCAGTGGGCCTCGCATCACCGCAACATCTGCGTCGTCGGTGACCCCGACCAGTCAATCTACTCCTGGCGCAGTGCGGACATCCGCAACATCCTCAATTTCGAGCACGACTTCGCCGACGCTCGGATCGTCATCCTCGACCAGAACTATCGCTCGACGCAGACCATCCTCGATTCCGCGCATTCTGTGATCGCGCTCAACAAGCAGCGCAAGGAGAAGAACCTCTGGACCGAAAACCCGGGCGGCGGCCCGGTCGTCCTGCACGAGTCGTACGACGAGGAGGACGAGGCGCTCTTCGTCGTCCAGGAGATCAAGCGGCTGGCCGCCGATGAATCGCTCGCCTACCACGACATCGCCGTGATGTACCGGACAAACGCTCAATCCCGTCCCGTCGAGGAGGCGTTGGTCCGGCGAGGCATTCCCTACCGGCTTGTGGGTGGCACCCGCTTCTATGAGCGACGCGAGGTCAAGGACCTCCTCGCCTACCTCCGCGTCATCCAGAACCCGTTCGACGCCGTCGCGATGATGCGCATCATCAACCGCCCGGGCCGCGGCATCGGCGACAAGACCCTCTCCGAAATCAACCGCCTCGCGCGAGAGCGCACCGTCGCGCCCTACGCCGTCCTACAGATGATC
>VBJT01000192.1:7839-10561 GCA_005880075.1 Chloroflexota bacterium | reverse complement strand
CTGGATGAACTCATGGGCCATTTGCGAGTACCGACGATATTGTTCTACCCGGGTACTATGAAGAACCAAGACGGGCTTCGGTTCATGGGCCTGAGCGACCGCGAGACGATGGCGAACTATCGGGTCAAGATCTACTAGCTGAGGTGGCGACGTGCTGATTAGAGACACCCTGCAGCGAGACCTGAGTCGAAGGATCGAGGAGATCATCAAGGTTGACCAGACTGATGAAGCGGTGGTCCATGAAGAACTCAGCGAATATGTAGTGACGCCAGCCATTAGAGATTTCTACCACCGGGTGCTGTCCGCTTTCGCCGAAGGGCCGACCACGCTCAGCGAGAGCGTCGGAATATGGGTATCGGGGTTCTTTGGCTCCGGCAAATCATCCTTTATCAAGAACCTTGGCTACGTTCTCGAAGACAACGTCGTCCTCGGCGATCGCGCCGTCGATCTGTTCGCTCAGCGCTTGGAAGACCAACGGGTTGTGAACTTGGTCGACGCCATTCACGCCAAGTTCCCGGTCAAGATCATCATGTTCGACATCCAGTCCGACCGCGCGGTGGGGACGGAACGACGATCCATCGCCCACTACATGTATCGGGTGCTTCTCATCGCGCGCGCTGCGCGCTAACGGCCAGCCCCAGGCGTGCAAAAGGGCGGCGCGACTCTTCAGGCGAGCGGAGGAGAGAGCGGGTAACCGAAGGGGAACGAAACCCTTCGACTCATCCCCGCCGCGGCGGGGACGGCTCAGGGCGAACGGAGGCGGGGCACGCCGGCGAGCGAGCGCGGACAGCGCGGCGGGTGCGAAGGTGGCGCTCTCAGCCAGCGGAGGGGTCTCTCGGTCGCGCCGGCGACTCGAGCCCGCTCCGGACCATGTCTGTGACATCTGCGGCTTCGAGCGAATCGAACGGCTTGCGCAGCAGGATTACTGGAATGTCTTGAAGGTTGGGCTCCGCTCGCATCCGGCGCGTCAGTTCCCCGGCATTTATACCCGGCGTTTCCGTGTCGCATAAGACGGCGACCGGTTTGTGGGAAATCAGCTTCTCCCACGCCGATTCCAGGTCCGAGGCCATTATGGCGTCATAGCCATTCGTTTCGAGAGCCGATCTCAAGACTCGACGGATTGCCGGGTCTTCCTGAATCACCAGAATATGACGCATCTCGACTAGCCTTGACTGCGCCCGAAGGGTCGCATAGGCGCAGACGGTGCCACAGGCTATTATTACTTGCGTCGCGGGATTGGGCGGAGTAGCGGCCAGCGTTCAAGGTTTCAATGCCATGACATCGCTTCGATCGGCCGACGATCAAAGGCACTTGCTTCTGTGCGACGCCTGCTACAAAATACGGCGCTAAAGGAGCCCCTGATGCCGAACTTGCGTATGACCTACGACCGGGAGTCCGACATTGCTTATTTGATGATCAACGAAGAGGTACCGCGGAAAGTGGATGAAAGCCGGATCTGCGAGGAGGTCGGAGACCCGGTGCAAACGATCCTCGACATGGATGAGCTCGGACGGCTTACCGGCATCGAGGTGCGCGACGCCAGTAGCCGGCTACCGGAACGCTTGCTGAGCGAGGCAGAACCGGCGCCACCGCCGAAGTAGCAGGGAACCAGGAAGAGGGAACCAGGGAACCAGGGAACCAAGGAAGAGGCAATCTTCGGGGCGGGCGCTGAGAGACGAAGCCCTTCGACAGGCTCAGGGCGAACGGATGACGGCGGACGGGCAGCGGGGCGTGGTGACTCCGCTCGGTCCCTTCGACTGGGCTCGGGACAGGCCTGCGAGAGCCCTTCGAGAGCCTCAGGACAGGCACTCAGGACGAACGGGTCGGGGCGCTGTACAGTACATCTGGGATCGCATAAGCCGCACATTCATGCTGGGGGTTGGCCGTGGGAAGCTATGCCGGCCGGACAGCTGGGGGAAGGAGGCCTTTCACGGTCACCGAGAAGACGCTGCCCAACAACGCCTCGGGAACAGTCGCGGTCGGGAAGGACAGCAAAGTCCGCACCCGCGATAGTCGGAGCGCCGGTTCTCAAGAGCCTGCATCGCTGCAACCGGAACTACAACGTGACTATGCGGACCTGAAGCGCCTGATCATGCAAGAGGGGCTGCTGGACAAGCAGCTCGGGTTCTACGCAATCAACGTATTTCTCTCGCTAGCCTTATTGGGCGCGAGCCTGGTGTTTCTGCTTGTCGTGGGGAACTTCTGGCTGCAGCTCCTGAACGCCGCATTCCTGGCTTGCGTGTTCGCCCAGTGGGGGTTCCTGGGCCACGACGCCGGGCATAGACAGATCTTCAACGGGGCTCCCAGGAACGACTTGTTAGGCCTGCTGCCCAGCCTGGTGCTCGGCCTCAGCCGGAGCTGGTGGATCGACACGCACAACCAGCATCACGTCAATCCTAACGATCTCGACCTCGACCCTCACACGGCCATACCGATCCTGGCATTTTCCGAAGAGCAGGCCCGGAGCAAGCGAGGATTCCTGCGATTCGTCGTTGGATACCAAAGTTTCTACTTCTACCCGATCCTGCTCCTGCAAGGGATCGGCATACGGATCGCCAGCGTGCAGTATCTTCTGCGGGCCGAAGTGAGACAACGAGCGCTGGAGGCGTCGCTGATCGTGCTTCACGTCGCTCTGTATCTCGGCGTGGTCTTCTACGCGCTCAGTTTCGGGCAGGCGGTCCTATTTATCCTGGTGCATCAGGGCTTGTATGGCCTGTACTTC
>VBJT01000192.1:1466-7810 GCA_005880075.1 Chloroflexota bacterium | reverse complement strand
CCAGGTCTTGACCAGTCGAGATGTCAAGGCTCACCCGCTGACGGACTTTTGGTACGGCGGACTGAACTACCAGATCGAACACCATCTGTTCCCGAGCATGCCGCGGAACAATTTGAAGAGGGCTCAAGTCATCGTAAGAGCGTTCTGCGAGGAGCGCTCGATACCGTATCGAGAGAGTGGCGCGCTAGAGTCGAACCGAGAGATCCTTCAGTTTCTCCATGAGGTGAGTGCTCCAGCGCGAGAAGCGCGCGCCTGAAACATCAGGACGGCGAGGTACGAGGTACGAGATGCGAGAGGCGCGCGGCGCGAGGCGGGCGAACGCGGGGTGTATAATGCGTCCGTTCATACGCCACATAGTTCTTAGAGGAGGCCCCGCAATGGCAAACGCCGAATCAGTGGCCCGAGAGATGGTGGACGCGGTCAACCGCAACGACATGACGCGCTACAGGGAGCTTCTCCACCCGGAATACAGCTATACGGGAGGCGATGGCCAGACTGAGCGCGGCCCGGACGCGGGCGTCGCGATCACGCAGATGTACCGGACCGCTTTCCCCGACGACATGAAGCTGGACGTCCAGAAGATCCACGCGGCGGGCGACACGGCGATCGTCGAGTTCATCGGCAAAGGGACGCACCGCGGGGACCTCGCGGGCATCGCGCCGACAGGCCGAAAGGTCGAGATACCGGTGATCACGGTCCTGGAGATAAAGGACGGCAAGGTCCACACCGAGCGCGAGTACATGGACAGCGGCTACCTGATGCAGCAGCTGGGCGTGGTGCCGGCGACGGCGACCGCGTAAACTTGCGCTAAGCTAGGGGCGACGGGGAGAGAGCGAAGCCCCTTCGACGTTTCGAGAGCCTCAGCGCGAACGGAAGGCCTACGGCAGGGCGACCCTTCGAGAGCCTCAGGGCGAGCGGGCGGAGTCTCTCATACTCCCTCGGCAATCTGCATGAAGATCTGCAGTTGGCGCAGATCGTCGCGGACCGGCCAGATGAGCAGGCGCTGGACACCGGCGTCGCGGTAGGCGCGGAGCCGGCCGCGGCACTGCTCGCGGGTGCCCACGAGAATGCTGTCCCGCAGCTCGTCGGGCGGGCGTCGGACGAGCGCGGCGACGATGTCGCGGAGGACGCGCTCCGCCTCGTCAGCGTCGTCGCTGATAAACGTCCAAGTGGTGCCGAGCCCGTTCGGGAAGGCGGCGGCGTCCTTCCCCTCCGCTGCCAGCGTTTCGCGCAGCTTCTTCAGCGCCTGGGCGAAGCGTTCGGGCGTAGTGTTGTAAGCGGAGGCTAGCCAGCCGTCGGCGAGGTGGGCGACGCGGCGAAGGCCGATCGGGGAGCCCCAGCTGCCGATCCAGATGGGCGGGCCGCGCGGCTGCAGAGGGGCGGGCAGCAGCTCGGCGCCGTCGGTCGAGTAGAAGCGGCCGCTGAACGACGGGCCGCCGGGGTTCCAGAGCGCGCGCAGGACCTGTACTGATTCCTCGAGTCGCTTCCACCGCTCCTCGAACGGTATGCCCACGACGTGATAGTCGAGCGGCGAAGAGCCCGGACCGACGGCCACGAGGAGGCGGCCACCGGACAGTTGGTCGAGGGTGGAGGCGGTCTTCGCGAAGGCGAAGGGCCCGCGGATGGCGGGCAGGGCGACGGTCGTCGCGAGGGTCATGTCGCCGGACTCGGCGAGGGCGGCGGCGAGGGCGGTGGGGCCATCGAGCCAGGGTTTCGGGAAGATGAGGTGGTCGGTGGCGGCAAGGTAGCGGAAGCCGAGGTCGCGGGCGGCGGCGGCGTAGCTCTGGAGGCGCGAGAGAGTGTACGAGCCGTCGCCGAAATCGATGAGGGGGAGGTGCGCGCCGTAGTCCATGCGCATCACTGTACGGGATGGAACCGGGAGCAGGAAACCGGGTCAGGGAACATCCCGTTCGCCCTGAGCGTCCTTCGCCGGTAGGATAAGTCGAAGGGCTCCGTTGGGGGGCCGGGGGTGTGTGGGCGCTTGTCCGCGCATGGCTGGTACGGGGCTCATACAATTGAGCCCTAGTGATTCGTCTCAGAACAAGGGAGAAGCTCATGAGCACCGAATCGGTAGCGACGGTGATCGGCGACACCGCGATCGCGCTCTCGTTCTTAGCGGCGTTGGTCTTTGGCATCGGCCAGGTGCGTACCGCCTCCCGAGACCGGCGCGAACGCCTGACGGTCGCAACCGTCCAGGGCATGCAGACGCGCGAGATGGCCGCGCATTTTCAGCGGATCAGTTCCCACGACATCCCGTCGACGGTTAGCGAGATCAGGTCTTTGCCGGCGGACGAGCAGGTATCAATCATCCACTACGCCCAGCAGATGGAGATGCTGGGGCTAATGGTGTACGACGGCATGATCGAGCTCGCCCTGGTGGAACGGACGCTTGGCGACTACGTGGCTTTCTCGTGGGAGAAGTACAAGTCGTTCACTTACGACCGGCGCAATGAAGACCCATACCTGAACGAGTACTTCGAGTGGCTGGCGAACCGGCTCGATGATTACATGCGGTCGAACCCGCGAACTCCGGCCTACGCCGCCACCGCGCAATCACAGCCCCATTGACTCCGACGAACGTCCAGCGCGTCAGGCCCTCGAGCTGAGCGACCGCTTCTGCGTTTTCGCCCTACTGCGGGGGCGATGAGGGACCAGGCGAAGGCGTTCTGGTGGCGGCCCGGGGCGTGGCGGTCGCGACGGCGCCGGACTCGCCGTCCGCGCGGCTCTGAGCGACCCAGGCGGCGGCGAGGAGCGGCACACAGGCGATCAGCAGAAGCAGAAGAACCAGGAACCGCGACTTACCGAGGGCGCTTGCCAGCGGCAGCTCATCGGCGCCCTCTTGCTGGCCTGCCGGACTGGTTGCGGTCAGGCGTTTCGCCAGCGGGCCGAGGCGAGCGCGGATCTCCAGCAGCGCCGCGTAGACGGCCAAGAGGAGCACGAAGACGCCGACGATAAGCAGCGCCAGGCTTATCAGTGTGGCGAGCCGGTCGCCGGGGTCGGGGGCGTCGGTGTTGTAGAGGCGGTAGGCCAGCGGCGCGAGCAGGATGAGAGCGAAGACGGCGACGACTATTGCCGCGCCGGCCGCGAACACCGGGTCGAAGACGTGGGGCGAATCCGGCCGCGGGTCCGCGGGCGCCTCTTCAGCGCTCGGGTTCTCGCGGCCGGGCGATCCGTAGCGGCCACCGCTTCGGCGGGTCACGATACTCCTCTCAGGCAGCCAACAGCTTCCATTGGCTCTTCGTTGTTCGGAGTAGAACAGCGCGCGCGGCCGTCTGTCAATCTCTTGCCGGATGCCCGGAGATCTGCAGGTAGCGGCGAATGCGAGAGCGAGGTACGAAGTTACGAAGCACGAGAAAGGGGTGGTCGGAACTCTACATTTCGGCCGAGCCGCCGGTTACGACGAACTGATCGACCGCGCGGTCGACGACGACTTTAGGGCGAATCGGAGCGCGGGCCAGGCACGGCGACGCCTCGACGGGGCCGGGGCGAACGGAGGGCACGTGGGCGTTCGCTAAGGCGCGGGCGTCGTGGCGTCGGGAGTGGACGGCGGTTCAGTCGGCGCCGGTGTGGGTGTCGGCTCGGATGTGGGCGGCGGTGCCGGCGGCTCGGGAGTCGCCGGCCGCGCGGTCGAGACGGGCAGTGGAGTCGCGACGGCTGTCGGTGCGGGCGCGGCCGCCGGTGTGGCAGGCGCGAGAGGAGCGGGACCGTCGAAGGCGCCGCCGGAGCGCACCTCGGCGAGAACGGCCGGTTCTAGTTCACGCGGCGCGTCGTCTGCCGGACCGAGAGGCTCGAGAGGCACCGGTTCGGCGGATGTCGGCTCACTTGCCTCTGCGGCCGGTGACGACGGCGGCGGAAAGGCTTGATTTCGGATGGGAATGCCCTGGCCCTCCAGGACCAGGACTTTGTCCGATCCGGGCGGCCGGGTTCGCGATTGGTGAGGCTCGACGATGAAAAGGATCGCCAGGCCGAACACGCCGAGAACGACGCCGCTCGGTCCTACGAGAGCCTCAGGACGAGCGGTTCGGGGTGTTGTGCGACGGCGAGAGCGGGCGGCGGCAGGGCGACGTTTCGAGAGCCTCCCAGACGGGCCGTACGGCAGGGCGATCGGGGGAGCGGCGGCGCTCCCTCCAGAGGCGGGCCTTCGGCTAGCCGCGCGCCTGCGCGATCATGTCCGCCAATCGGCATAGTTGAACGCCGGATTCGTCGAAGTTCGAGGGGTCGAGCCAGCGTTCCAGAGCCGAGCGGATAGCCGGCCATTCGCGATCGATGATCGAGAACCACGCCTGGTCGCGGTTGCGGCCTTTGTGCACCACTGCCTGGCGAAAAATGCCCTCGTAACGGAACCCCAGGCGCTCGGCGGCGTTCCAGGAGGGCGCGTTCAGGGAATTGCACTTCCACTCGTAGCGCCGGTAGCCAAGCTCGTCGAAGGCCCGCCGCATCATCAGGTACATCGCTTCCGTCGCCGCCGGCGTGCGTTGCAGCGCGGGCGAGTAGGCGAGATGGCCGACCTCGATGGTGCCCATCGTGGGGTCGATGCGCAGGTAGCTCGCCCAACCGGCGGGCTGCTGCGTTGCGAGGTCGATGATGGCGAAGAACAGAGGGTCCTCGCTGGACTCGACGGACTCGATCCAGCGGGCGAGGTCTTCGGGCGACGCGAACGGCCCGTAAGGGAGATACGTCCAGTTTTGCCCCTCGGCGTCGAGCGAGTGCGCCTCGTAGAGCGCATCGGCGTGGCGGCTCGCTTGCAGCGGCTCGAGACGGCAGAGGCGTCCATCCATGACTGTGCGGGCGGGCCTTGGCCTCTCGGTCCAGTCGGGCAGGGGCTCACCTACGGGCTGACCGAGGTGATTCGTGTACTGAGATTGCGGTCTTGGCGACGGGGACATGGGGCTACTTTAGCGCATCGCACGCGGGCCCTCAGGGGTGCTAGGCAGTCGAGAGTTGTTCTTCTATAATCATCACCCGCTGACAGGATCGAGAGCTGAGAAGGAGGGAGTAAATGCCCAGCCGCGCCGAGTCGCTAGCAGACAAGTTCGAGCAGGCAGTCGCCGAGTTCGCGAGCACGATCGAGCGGATTCCCGACGACAAGTGGAACGCGAAGGGAGGGCCCGAGGGTTGGACGGTCGCGGGCGTCGCGCAGCACGTGTCGGGGCAGTTCCCGCTCGAGATGCAGTACATCACCGCCGCAGCGGAAGCAAAGCCGCTGCCGTCGTATTCGTGGGACGACATCAACGGGATGAACGAGAGCCGCGCCGAGA
Organism: Chloroflexota bacterium; assembly: GCA_005880075.1. Classification (GTDB taxonomy): domain Bacteria; phylum Chloroflexota; class Dehalococcoidia; order SM23-28-2; family RBG-16-64-32; genus CF-163. The sequence goes on along the minus strand of VBJT01000192.1, from coordinate 2,552 downwards.
AGAACAGTTCCGCGAGCAAGGCGGAGGTGCTTCGAGAGCTGCGAGAGGGCGCGGCGTCGACCGCGTCCTACGTGCGCGGTCTGAGCGATGAGCAGCTCGAGCGCACCGCGTCGCTGGCGCTTGCGGGTGGGGCGACGGTCAGCGCGCAGCAGCTGATCGAGGGCGGCGTTCTGATCGACCATGTGCTAGGGCACATGAAGAGCCTGCCGGCTTGAGCAACCCCTTCGAGCGCCTTTGGGCGAACGGAAGGGTGGAGGCGGGACAAGCGGGGCGAAACTTTCCGGCCCCGGCGCGTCAATTCCATGGCCTCGGCGCAGGCCTGCAAGGCGGCGTTGGAGGCCTGCAAGGCGGCGTTGGAGGCCTGCAAGGCGGAGTCGGAAGCCCATAAGCCTCGCCGTCCGTCTGGCCCGCGCTCTGCTGTGCCACCACGCTCCTCGGGACGTCCGACACTTCCGCGCTCACGCTGGCAATGGCGCGCGGCTCTGGGCAGGGTTCGCGTATACTGCCAGACAATCGCTGAGGTGAGCGAGAGGTTTGAGCTCGGGCGTCACACCCAGAACGCGCTGCATCCGTCCGACGTCCGCGACGAAACGGACGACTTCGACGGGTCGAGCGGGAAGAGTTCGCAACTTCGAGAGGCTTCCGGTCTCTTCCAGTAGGCGGTGAGCGAGGTAGGGTAGGGTGACACCCATCCCACTTCCCACGTTAATCGGCCCGCTTAGTTCGCAACGAGCCGCGGAGATGAACGCCTGTACGGCCGTCCCGACCCACAGGAAATCGATCACCTGCTCGCCGCCGAATAGCTCCAGGGGCTCGCCGCGTGCTGCCCGCTCAAGCCATATCGGAATGACGCGGTCGTGGTCACGCGGACCGTAGACATTGGCGAAGCGCAGGATCTGGCATTCCGGGCCAGTGGCGCGCTGCCATACACGGCAGTAAGCCTCGCCGGCGATCTTGGTGGCTCCGTAAACATTCTTGGCGTTAAGGGGTGCGCTCTCAGGCACCGGTATGGTCTCGGGTTCACCATAGACCTCACGAGATGACGCAAAGACGAGCCGCTGGACGCCGGTGGAAGCAGCGGCCTTC
>VBJT01000192.1:0-1453 GCA_005880075.1 Chloroflexota bacterium | reverse complement strand
AGTAGCCGGTATCTGTGATCGCCTCAATGACATTTGACTGGGCGGCGAGGTGGTACACCACTTCGACGCCCGGGGCTGCTTCAAGGACCGCCGAACAGTCCCTGATGTCGCCTTCGATGAACTTCACGTCTTTCGAGCACAGATGGTGGTCGATATTCGCTACCGCGCCACGGCGCAGGTTGTCGAGGACGATGACCTCGTCCCCAGCGGCGACAAGGGCATCGACGAGATGGCTGCCGATAAATCCGGCGCCGCCTGTAACGAGTGCTTTCATACTGCGCACTCTTGCAATGCTATTTCGGAGCGAAAGTATTCGATGGTCTGTAAAAGACCGTGCTGAAGACTGACAACCGGCTCCCAGCCGAGCAGGTCGCGCGCCTTTGTGACGTCCGGACAGCGACGCTGCGGATCATCGCCGACGGCGTAGGCGCCGAACACTATTTCCGAATTCGATCCCGCTGACCACCGGATTATTTCGGCATATTCCAAGACGGTGCGCTCAGCGGGGTTTCCCAAGTTGACTACCTCGCCGGCAGCTGCCTCACTTTGCATCAAGCGGACCAGGCCGTCGACCAGGTCCGAGACGAAACAGAGCGAGCGCGTTTGCTTGCCGTCGCCGTAAACCGTGATCGGCCTACCGGTCAGCGCTTGGACGACAAAGTTGGGTACCAAGCGACCGTCGTTCGGATCTGATTGGGGACCATAAGTATTGAAGATTCGGGCGATCCGCACGTCGACCGAGTGGCTGTGGCAGTAAACGATAGTCATCGCCTCGCCGAAGCGTTTCGCTTCGTCGTACATCGAGCGCGGGCCGGTGGAGCTCACATTTCCCCGGTAGCTTTCGCGCTGTGGGTGCTCCAGCGGGTCTCCGTAGACCTCCGAGGTGCTGGCATACAGGAAGCGAGAGCCTGTCTTGACGGCGAGTTCGAGAAGGTGTCGCGTGCCTTCGCTATTTACGCGCATAGTATCAATGGGCAAGCGCGCGTAGCCGGGAGGACTGGCGGGACTGGCGAGATGGTAAATCCGCTCGACGTCGATGTCGGGCACGCCTTCTATTAGGTCCATGTCGAGCAGCTCGAAGCGCGGCGACGAGAGCAGATGCTTTACATTGGCGCGACGCCCGGTAAGGAAATTGTCGACGCAGATGACGGTGCGCCCCTCGTCGATTAGCCGTTGACACAGATGGGAACCGATGAAACCAGCGCCGCCCGCGACGAGATCTGCCATCAGTTACTCCAGCCGGAGGCGTGCACGGCCGCTGCCAGCTCCGCCTCGTAGAGGGCCATGTTGTTCACGGGCCACTCGACCCATTCAGAGGCGAGCCTGTGCGACTCCCAGTGAAGAGCAGCGAGGCATCGGAATATCGTCCCGTACCTGGCCAGCTGCAGCACCCCTTCATAGCCGAGTTCGGTCCATTCGGTGGTAATCCAATACTCAGACAGATCAGGATTCG
>VBJT01000191.1:4512-7653 GCA_005880075.1 Chloroflexota bacterium | reverse complement strand
CCATTGTTCGGCTCCTCCCAGCTCCGCGGGACCTTGACATTGACGAAAATGACGACGCGTCTGTCCGCCAGCGCCTGCATCATGGCGTCAAACTGCTTCGTGGTGAAGGTGCCGTTATTGCCGATGTGGATAATGACCGCATCGCCTAACGCCTGAGCGTCTCTTCGCTGCTGGAGGATGTCCAGCGCCGTCTGTGCCTGCCGTCCTATCGCCGCATCGATATCAGCGCCGGGGATGGCGGCCGCGAGAGTCTGCGCCGCGCCCACCATCACTGAATCGCCGACCACAGTAACGGCAACGTTCGGGGCGTATCCGTAGATTTGCGCCGGACCGTCAGCCGGCCTTCCCGGCGTTTTTCCCGTTGGCACAGAGACCACCGCACCTTGATCGGAGGTCGTGCCGACCGGGACGGCCGCCGGTGCCCGACTGAGCGTCTGCACGCTCGCCGGCGAGACGATGCGGACGGACTCAACCGAAAGGTACTCGGGCGGCGCAGGTGAATCTGCCGCGATTGCGAAGGCGGCGAGAACAGTGGCGCCCATAACGGACGCGCTTAGTGGGGCGCCCCAGCGTATGCCGCCGGCCCAGCGCCGCAGCCCCCGCCCGTCGCGGAATATCTGCCACGCCCGTCCGAGCGCTCCGGACCTGACCGGCCGCTCGACCAGTCGGTACGAAATCTCCGCCAGAAGAAACGTAATTCCGAGCCGTAATCCAAGCAGTTCCCAACCGTCAATGGAGACATCGAGGCCTGGCCGGGTAAGCATGAAGACGGGCCAGTGCCAGAGATAGACGGCATAAGAACGCGTGCCCAGCCAGCGCAGCGGCTGAAGCCCGAGGAATCGTCCGAGTTGCCCGCTCGGGTGGACGGCGACGGCGATCACCACCGCAGTGCAGATGGAAACGAGAGCGAAACCGCCGTGGTAGAGGAAAGAGCGATACTGAGCCAGTTCGATGTGAAGGTAAATGAGGCCGGCTAGACCAATAACGCCCGCGCCGTTGAGCGCCATCGCGTAAACCCGGCCTCGCGACTGGCTGAGTTTCCATGGCGCCCAGACGAAGGCCAGCGCCGCGCCAATGAGCAGTCCCGCAGCGCGGGTGTCTGTCCCGTAATACACGCGCGTTGGACCGGCTTCAGGATTCCAGAGGACGGCCATCAACGCGCTCGAAGCTGCGGCGCCGGCAAGGAGCAGCACAATCATGCCGCGGGTGCGGAGTCGTCCAACGAGAAGGGCCAGGACGACGGGCCAGACGAGGTAGAACTGCTCCTCGATCGCGAGCGACCAGAGGTGCCTCACAAGAGACGGCCGGCCAACTTCATCGAAGTACGACTGGTGATCGAAGATGAAGTACCAGTTCGTCACATAACCGACAGCGGCAAGCGTGTCGCCGCGCAGCTTTGCGACCTCGTCAGAGTAGAAGAGGACCGAAACGGCGAGGGTGCCCAGTAGGAGCGCGAAGAGCGCCGGGAGCAGCCTCCGCGCCCGCCTGAACCAGAACTGCTTGAGCCCAACACCGCCCGTTTGCTCCCTGTTTTCGAGAAGGACGCAGGTGATCAGGTAGCCGCTGATCACGAAGAACACCTCTACGCCGAGAAAACCGCCCGGTATCCAACGCTGACCGGCATGAAAGAGGAGGACGGCCATAACCGCCAATGCTCTCAGCCCGTCCAGACCCGGTAAATAGGCCAGGCGCTTGTCGTCGAACCCTTGCATCTTCGCCGCTGGGCAACCTCGGGGCCTCTCTGGCCCATTAACGGTTTATCTAGATTACCATCGTTCAGGCTTGGACAGGGCAGAACTACGGCTTAACGACTCGTAACAATTTGCGACCTTCATCGTCCACACCTATACTTGAGCCTACCCTGTCGCAAAGGAGCGCCCATGGCGACGCCGTATGCCTACTTCAAGCGAGAGATCGTGCCTCTCTCTGAGGCCAAGATTGGCGTTATGACGCACGCTTTCAACTACGGCACGGCGGTGTTCGAGGGCGTACGCGGCAACTGGAACGAAGACGAGGGTCAGAGCTACATCTTTCGCATGCAAGAGCATTACGACCGTCTTCGCCGCTCCTGTCGCATTATGCGCATCGACTTCCCGTACGAGAACGAGGAGCTGTCCTCTATCACTACGCAGCTCGTCGAGATGTCAGGCTACCGCGAGGACGTCTACATCCGCCCGCTGGCGTACAAGAGCTCCGAGCTACTCGGCGTCAGGCTGCACGACCTCGATGACGACTTCTTGATCTTCGTCGCTCCTTTCGGCCCTTACCTTGATATCGAGAAGGGCGCTCGCTGCTGCACCTCATCCTGGCGGCGAGTCGAGGATACTGGCATTCCCGCGCGGGCAAAGATCACGGGCATCTACGCCAACTCGGCGCTCGCCAAGACCGAGGCCAATCTCAACGGCTTCGACGAGGCGATCATGCTGGACGAGCGAGGCCACGTCTCGGAAGGCTCGGGCGAGAACATCTTCGTCGTCCAGAGCGACCAGGTGATCACGCCGCCACCGTCCTCCAACATCCTCGTGGGCATCACGCGTGACACCGTGATGACACTGGTGCGCGAGGAGCTCGGCCTCCAGATCGTGGAGCGGGATATCGACCGGACAGAGCTTTATACGTCGGACGAGTGCTTCATGACGGGCACCGCCGCGCACGTCACGCCGGTCGTCGAGCTGGACCACCGCATCGTCGGAGACGGTCGTATGGGCCCCGTCACCGGCCAGCTCGTCTCGCTTTATTTCGACATCATCACCGGTCGCAACTCCAAGTACTCCCACTGGTGCACGCCGTGCTTCTCAAAGGTCAAGGCCTGACAATTGAGCGCCCGGTGCGCACGACCGGGACTCTGGTCGGCGCCGGCGCTTCCTCAATCGCGCTGATACTCGCGCTAGCTCTGGTCCTTCGCGCCTCGGACTGGCCCGTATCGTTCACGCAGTTCCTCGGCTACCTGGGCGCGGGGTTGCTCATCCTCATCGCCCTGCTTTTTGCCTTCTGGTCATACGGCTGCTTCAGCCTGCGCTATATCCTCGATCGCGCCGGGCTGACGATAGTCTGGGGCCCGCTCAAGCACTTCATACCTATTGACCGCATGCAGGGGTTCGTCCACGGGCGAGGTGAGCACCGGCCGAAGGTAAGTGGCCT
>VBJT01000191.1:0-4491 GCA_005880075.1 Chloroflexota bacterium | reverse complement strand
GCGCCCGAGGAGCTGGTCTATGTGCAGGCTGGCGATACGACTTACGCCCTGAGCCCGGAGGACCCCGCCCGATTCGTCGCCGAGGCACAGCGCTTTCGCCAGGCCGGAGGAGCGCCGGTCGCCTCCGGCGCTCGCGCCGCACCGCTGGCGGTGCAGCGCAATATTCTCGCCTCACACCCGATCTCAGCGGACCGCGTCGCGCAGATACTCACGCTGGTGGCAATCATCGCCAACATTGCGCTGTGGGGATTCGTTTTCGCGATCTACCCGGACCTGAATAACCAGATCCAGATCGAATTCCCGCCGATCGGCGACATCACGACGCTCGAGCCCCGCAGCGAGATCTTCAAAATACCGTTTACGGCCACGGCTATTCTGTTCACGAACCTGCTGGCGGCGCTTCTCTTCCAGTGGCGGGAGCGCGCCGCCGCAAACCTGCTGCTCAGCGGCGGCATCTTCTTCCAGGCCGTCTTCTGGATCGCCGCCTTCGTCGCGTACGCGAACGCTTAGCGTCGGCGCCGGCACGACCTCCCGGCCTCCGTGCTCGTATCATTAGAGTATGCGGTACCTTGTCGCGGTCCTTGTCCTACTAGCCTTGGTGGGTGCCTGCGGCTCCTCGGACGAGTCGAAGTCGTCGCCGACGCCCGCCGGCTCAACGCCGGCATCCACAGCGCGCGGCAGCCCAGCATCCTCGGCAATGCCCGACAGCTCGTCGGCGATACCGCTTGCTCACCTCCGCGTGACGCCGTCCAAAGACGGCCGCATTAGCGGGCATCTTTACATCGCCATGGGAGACTCGCTCTCCGCAGGCGTCGGCGCGAGCGGATTCGATCCGAAAAAGGGTTTCGTCGGCCTCGTGCACGATGCGCTGCCGCCGGACTTCGCGCTGCTCAACCTAGGCGTGGCCGGCTACGACAGCCGCGAGCTGATCGAGAAGGGAGAGCTCGAACGAGCGACGTCCGAGATTAAAGATCGGAACGGCGACGCCAATCCTGACAACGACGTGCGAGCGGTCACACTTGAGATCGGCGGAAACGACCTGCTCGATATCTTCTTCAACTTCGTCCTGCCGGGTCGCTGCCCAAGCGTCGCCGAGGGGCTTCAGAAGCCGGAATGCGTTGCTCAGTTGCGAAACGCTCTGGACCTCTACGAGCCGAACCTCGACAAGATCCTGACGACGCTACAGCAGGCCGACCCGCAGCTCAACATCTTCCTGATGACGCTCTATAACCCGTTCTCCGGAGGGTCACCGCCCCTCGATGAGCTGGGCGAATTCTCGCTCGAGGGCCGGGCGGACACGCCGTTTCCCGAGGGCTTGCAAGACATCATCCGCCGTCAGGCCCAGGTGCACGGAGTCCACCTGGTCGAGGTCTACCCGCTCTTCGAAGGCAAGGCGCACGAATACATCGCCGGCGACACGATTCACCCGAACGACACCGGCTATCGCGTGATGGCCGACGCGGTCATCGCGGAGATGCGCGCCGCCGGAGTCATCGAATAGACTGAGCGCGATGGCAGCCTACGACGCCGTGGTCGCTGGTGCGGGGCCGAGTGGCAGCACAGCCGCGCGACTACTCGCCGAGCGCGGGGCCTCGGTGCTCTTGCTCGACAGGCAGCGCTTCCCGCGCGACAAACCCTGCGGCGGAGGCGTCACCCTTCGCGCCGCTGCTGTCCCGGACGTCGATCTGTCGCCGGTCATCGAGCGCACGATATACGGCGCGCGCTTCTCCCTGCGGCTTGGCGAAAGCTTCGACCGCACTTACGCCAAACCGCTGACGTACATGACGCAGCGCTGCCGGCTCGACGCGTATCTCGCCGAGCAGGCCGCCGCGGCAGGCGCCTGCTTCCACGATGGCGAGTCCGTACACTCCGTGCAGGCAAACGGCCGCGCTGGCATACAGACACCACCTCCCGCTCGTCCTGAGGCTATCGAAGGACCGAGCGGGAAAACAACACCTAGCTTCCCGGGAACATCTCGAACTCCGGTCACGGTTCGCACCTCTCACGGCATTTATAACGCTCGCGTCCTGATCGGCGCGGACGGCGCCAACGGCGTCATCGCCCGCGCCTCCGGCCTCAGCCCTCACTTCGAGGAAGCTGTCGCGCTCGAGGGGAACGTTCCGTTTACGGCGGACATACCGGAGGACTGGCGCGAGTACGTCGGTATCGATCTCGGCGGGCTGGCCGGAGGGTACGGTTGGGTGTTCCCGAAGGGCGAGCACCTGAACGCCGGCGTCGGCGCCTGGAAGTATGCCGCCTTCACTCTGCGGCCCAAGCTCACTGACCTCTGCCGCCGCTACGGCTTCGACGCTTCGCGGCTGGAAAACCTGCGCGGACACCACCTGCCGCTCCGCACCGCCCGGTCGCCGATCGCCCGCGGCCCCATCGCCCTCGTCGGCGACGCCGCTGGCCTCATCGACCCGCTCTCGGGCGAAGGCATACACATGGCCTTCGCCAGCGGCCGCCTCGCAGCGGATAACGCGATGCGCTACCTCGCCGGAGACTCCGAGAACATGGCCGGCTACCAGCGGGCCGTCGATGCCAAGCTTCAGCCCGAGCTCGATATTTCGCGGCGGCTCCAGGAGCTGTTCCACTTCGCCCCACCGCCGTATCTCGCGCTGATGCGCCACAGCGAGAAATTCTGGCTATTCTTCTGCCACCTTATCCGCGGCGAGCTGACCTACCTCGACTTCGTCCGCATGATCGGCCCTCTGCGCCTCGCCCTCGCCTTCTTCGCAGCCGTCGCGCAGCGGAAGCGAGAGGCAAGAGTCACAGCGCTTCTGCCGCTGGTGCGCGGCGCTTGATTCGCGCCTGGATGGCGATTGTGCTCCCTCTCGCCGTAATGCTCGTTGGATGCGGGTCGGACGATGACAGCTCGGGCTCGACCGGCGCCACCGATTCGCCCGGGCTGACGCGCATCACGTTTGTGAACAAGGACGGCAGCAACGTGGACCTGCTTGTCGAGGTTGCGGACGACGCTCAAGAGCGCGCCAAGGGGCTGATGTCGCGCGAGACCCTGCCGGAAGACCAGGGTATGCTGTTCGTCTTCGAGAGCGAGGGAGAACACGCGTTCTGGATGAAGGACACGCTCATTCCGCTTTCGATTGCCTTCATCGAGGGCGAGGGCAAGATTGTCGACATCCAGGACATGCAGCCGCGCGACGAGACGATCCACAAAGGAGACGAGCCCTATCTCTACACCGTCGAGGCGAACCAGGGCTGGTTCGCCCGCAACGGCATCGAGCCCCGCTCTCAGGTGCGCCTTGCGCGGACTGCCCCGACGGGCACTCCCACGACTTGTGGGACCTTATCACCGGCGGAAATTGCTTGCCTTCCCCGGAGCAACTGATGTCGACAGATTGCCTCGCCTTGACTTCACCTACACTCGCCCCTAAACTGCAATCCACAACCCAACCAGCCACAGGCTGCGAAGGGGAGCAGTAGAGGATACCCCGCTTGTAGAGAGCCGGCGCAAGGTGCAAGTCCGGCAGCGTTAAGCCTCGAACTCACCCCAGAGCCGTCGGGCCGAGCGTAGCTGCAGGTCTTCAGACCTGCCCTTAAGTCCGACCGGGCAACGCCCGTTACAGCGCACCGAGAGTTTCGTTCCTGATCTGTTCGAGGCAGGGCCGGAGAAAAAGGGTGGTACCGCGAGACCGAAAGAGTCCCGTCCCTTGTGGGCGGGATTTGTGATTTCTAGGCCAGGATCACGGATGGTTACAGCCGAAAGGGCCAAACTGAAGAGCCGCGCAGTCTACGAGGGCTACACCCGTGCCCCGGCGCGCGCCTATCTGCGGGCCATGGGCCTGACCGACGACGATATCGCGAAGCCCTTCGTCGGCGTCGTGTCCGCCTGGAACGAGACCAGCCCCTGCAACGTTCACCTCAACCGGTTCGCCGGTCTGGCCAAGGAAGGCGTGAAGGCCGCAGGCGGTACGCCGCGCGAGTTCACGACTATCGCCGTCACGGACGGCATCGCGATGGGCTACGAAGGGATGAAGGCGTCGCTCGTCAGCCGCGAAGTGATCGCCGACTCAATCGAGCTGACTATGCTCGGACATGGGTACGACGCGCTCGTTGGCATCGCCGGCTGCGACAAGACGCTTCCCGGAATCATGATGGCGATGGCCCGTCTCAATGTCCCCTCGGTCTTCATGTATGGCGGCAGCATTCTGCCGGGCCGCTTCGCGGGCCGCGACGTCACTATTCAGGACGTCTTCGAGAGCGTCGGCGCCGTAGAAGCCGGCCTCATGACCGAAGAGCAGCAGCGCGAACTCGAGTGCGCCGCCTGCCCGGGCGACGGCGCCTGCGGAGGTATGTTCACTGCCAACACGATGGCCTGCGCCAGCGAGGCACTCGGCCTCGCGCTCCCCTTCAGCGCCTCGATTCCGGCCGTCGCGCCCGAGCGCGCCGACCTGTGTCGCGAGACAGGCCGAGCGGTCCTGAGCTTGCTCGAGCGTGATATCAAGCCGCGCGATATTCTCATCCGTGAGG
>VBJT01000122.1:33183-37251 GCA_005880075.1 Chloroflexota bacterium | reverse complement strand
CCTGGCGAGCACCGGGGTGCGGTGAGGCTTGCCACTCCGGCGGCCGGTCGTCTCAAGGACGATCAGCCCCGTGGGCGTAAAGAGATTCGGCGAGAAGCACCCGGCCCGGACGACGGGCTCGACTACACTGTTTAGCGTACGAAAGAGATTGGACGCGAGATCAGGTCCAGCCGCTCCCTGGGCGTGTGCAGGCGCGGCCGCTCTTGCGGTGCCTACCATGCGCTGCTACCAGGAACTCGGTAGATCGCCATTCTCCTTCTGCTGTTCAACGAAAGCGTACGTGCCGTCGTCCTGTCGCACGACGGGTTTGCCGACGTCCGTGATCTGGCCGCGCTGGTCGAGCTCGCTGCGCAGGAGAGCGAGCTCGTCTTCGGTCGGCGTCTCAAGCGTCTCGACTTGAGCGGCCGTCCTTGGCTTGAATGACATCTCGCTCAGCACCTGGTCAACCGTGACGAAGGGCGACACGCCGATCAGCCGCAGCTGGCGGTCCTCGTAGTCGAACAGCGCCCAGGGCGTCACGACGCGCCACGGCCCGGTCCCTCGCGGCAGGCCCGCCTGCTCACGCGCCTTCGGCGAACCGTCGAGGAAGCCGGGCGAGGAGATGAAGTCGACGCGCGGCACGAACTTGCGCTTCTGCTGGTCGGTCATCAGGAGCGTCTTCCAGCACGACGCCGCGATCGAGTCGGCACCGCCGGGGCCACCGAAGCGCCGGTGCTCGCCCTCGTAGTCGCCGAGGGCGGTCGAGTTGATGTTGCCGTAGGGGTCTACCTGGAGTGTATTCAGGATGCCGTAGTCCATCAGCCCGATCTGTGCCTGGAAGCCGATGCTGTTCATCGTGCCCCACTGGAGCGCGCGATAGCTCGAACGGGCGCTGACCATCGTCATGATCGGGTCCAGCGGCAGCATGGGCTCGGGGTTCACTACCCCGTCCTCGGTCACATAGACTGCGTTCGGAGCGTACAGCTTCTTCGCGAGCAGAATGGCGGCCATAGGGGAGCCGCCACCGGCGACCCAGTACGTCCGCGCGTCCTCGACCATGCGCGCGACGAGGCAGATCTGATGCTCGCGCTCGTTGAAGTAGGTTGCTTTCTCACTCATGGGGCGCTCTTGTTTTACCACAAAGGCACGGAGGCACAAAGGGCTCACGGAGTTATAGTGTCGGTGCAATGAAGACTCTTCACACTGCCTACAGAGTGCAGAACCTAGACCGCTCAGTGGACTTTTACGGGAAAGTCGGCTTCCGAGAAATCGGGCGCGTAACGCTTGGGGATGGACGGATCTTGGTGATGGTAAACCTGCCCGGTGATGGCGAAGTTGTGACGCTGGAACTCGTCTACGACCAGAACGTGGACTCGTTTGAGCTCGGGACTGGCTTCAGCCATATCGTCGTGCAGGTAGACAATCTCGATTCGACATTGGCCGATTTTGCTGCGAAGGGTCTCGGCTTTGACGAGCCTCAGTTGCCGGCCGGGGAGAACGGACCAAGAACCTGCTTCGTTCGCGATCCGGACGGCTATCGGATCGAGCTTGTGGAGTGGCCACCCGGTCACGCAGACGGCATTACGCGCGCCGATTTCTCTGAGTGACCCGTCGCTTACGACGCGGCAAAGTTCACGCGACGTCGCCTGGGTTGAATCAGCCAGTGGGAGTAGCGTTGGCGTCTTCTGCGTCCTGGTTGTCCGTATCGCCGGCCTTGTTGGCGTCGTCAGCCCCACCGTCGTCGTCCTTCGGCTCGTTCGCCTGCTCGACGTCCCCCGCTGCGTCGTTCGCGTCCTCGGTGTCCTGCTGGTCGACGTCGCCCGCCTCATCGGCGTCGTCTGCCTGCCCGTCGGCGCTATCCGCGACGTCCCCGTCGTCGGTGTTGCCGGACTGTCCGTCGTTGGTATTGCCGGCTTGACCGTCGTCGGCGTCCTGCGCGTCCGGCTGATCCACCTCGCCTGCCCCGTTGGGTGTGTCCGCCTGCTCCGTAGCGTCTGGGCTCGCGCCTCCCGTTTTCGGAGCGTCGTCCGAGCCGGTCCCCTGGGCGTACACCGCGACGGCTCCCAGGCCGATTAGAGCACTCATCACGAGTACCAGAATCAGCTTCTTCATAGCCTTCCTCCCTCGGGTCCCGCAGCACCCCCGCTGCTGGTCAAAAATATCCTAATGGGCATATCCGTAAAGCGTCAAGTCAATGGGTGGGGTCGTGGGCCGGAGCTTTGCGGACAAGGGTGCCTTTGTCTACGCCCCGTAGCCCTCCTTGATTGTCGCCCGCGAGGTGATCTCCCGGATGCGCTGGTAGCCGACCAGCTTGTCCATCATCTCGGTGTGGCTGGCGGCGCCGTAGACCCACTTGTCGAGGTATTGCGGGATGAAGCCCCGCATGGTCGCGCCGATGACCTCGATCACGTGGCCCATGTCGCTGGCGTAGCGGCCCTGCATCTCGCCGGGGTAAGCGCCGAATGGCAGGTGCACGACGGCGTCCACGACATAATAAGGAATGGTCGTCCGGCCCGGGTCGCGCTTGATCTCCTCCGTATCGATGATCTCCTCCGTCGAGATGATCACCTTCTTCGACGCCATGGCCGACTCGACGTGCGAGATGCCCGTGCCGAAGATGCGTGCGTTTCCGTACACGTCGGACTGGTGGACGTGGATGAGCGCGACGTCCGGGTTCAGAGCGGGGACGATCGTGATCGGCTCGCCGGTGTAGGGGTCGGCGATGAGCTTCGCGCCCGAGTGCTCGAAGCCGTCGGTCCCGCCGAAAGAGCGGAGGGGGATGAACGGCAACCCCATGGCCCCGGCCATGATACGGTTGGTCATCACGACGTTCGAGTACTCGTACGCTTTCACGCGCCCCTCGCGGATCGCCTGCTCGACGACCGGGCCGAAGAGAAAGAAGCCGACGTCGAGCTTCGAGGCGCAGCCCGCGCCGACCAGCAGCGCCGCGGCGACCCAGGTAAACTTCGCGCCGATCCAGAGGTCTTTCTTCTGCTGGCGGATGACCTCGCGGATAAGCGCCGAGGGCCCGCGCTGAAGATAGTTGCACTCGTACACGAGGTAGTCGCCGTCCGCGACGAGCTTCTCGATCGCCTCCTTCTCGGACATGAGCTTCGGGACCATCGCTCGGTCCTTGTGGTCGCGCACCCATTCGCGGTAGCCGTCGGGGTCGACTTTGAGGAAGTCGCCGCGTCCTTCGGAAATGATTTCGAGTGTCGTCATTTCTCGCGCTCCTCAGCCGCCTGCAAAATTAGCCTTTTTAGCAGGCTGCGATGGCATCGCCCTTCGTCTTCGCAGATGCACATCAGGGTAATGGTTCCTGACTCAGCAAGCTTAGCCAATCGAGCGATTTCCGTCATCGCTTCGGGGCTCGTCATTTCCTCAAGATAACGCGGGACGTAAGCCTGCCAGCTCCACCCTTCATGTTTGAACTCTCGGAGCAACGCGCGGGAGGGCGCCGTCTTCGTCGTGTATTCGTCGACGGCCGCTTTCGGGACACCTCGCGGCCAATACCGCGTCGCGAGCACGCGATACCCGTCGTCCTCGGATTTCGGCTGGTAGATACGCTTACTTCTGACATTCACAGGCAGAGCGTTCACGGAGACTCGCCGACTACCCCTCATTCGGAGCTAGCCGCCGTTGCATCTCGCGCAGGTGCTCCCACGGGTGCTCGAGCGCGCGACGGAAACCGCGGCGGGCCGTCCACCGTTTTTCGCCGCGCTGGATCTGGGCCGTGCGCATCTCCGTAGTGATGCGCTCGAGCTGGGAGTCGAGAAGTTGCCAGACGTCCGCGAGCCGCGGCCCCAGCTCGCCTTCTGGGGCGCCCTCGATCGCCTGCAAAGCTTCGTTCATGCCTTCCGGCTTGCCGATGCCGGAGGCGCGGAAGTACTCGGGCTCTGAGCTCGCGATGTGAGTAACGATGTCGTGGAGCACGCGTCCCTTCGATGGCTTCGCATCGAGCCCCTTACCCTGGGTCCGCCCGATGAGCGCGACGATTTCCTCGCCGAGCCACTGGAGGCGGCGACGGTAGGTGTTCTGGTCTTCCTGCGTCAGCGGTGCGAAGTCGGGCGCGAAGCCCGGAGCCGGGTC
>VBJT01000122.1:0-33025 GCA_005880075.1 Chloroflexota bacterium | reverse complement strand
ACTCGAGATAGAGAGCGTACTCCGTCACAGCCGTATCTCACCATCGATCACCGTCACCGCCTGGCCGCCGATCTCCGCGCGACCAGTGTCGTCGAGGATGCGGACGTGGACGCGGCCATCGCGGCCCATCTCTGTCGCCTGCGTCGCGATGTACTCGCGGCCCGTTTTTTCCAGGAGGCCGTGGTGGACGAGATACGCCGGCAGAGCCGCGTTGGCGCTGCCCGTGACCGGGTCCTCCGGCACACCAGCTGCCGGCGCGAACAGCGTATGTGGACGGCAAATTGCTCGCCGTTGACGAAGGCAAATGCAGCGACGCCGGTGACGGCCGGGCTGAGCTTCGCAAGTGCGGATATGTCCGGCTTGAGCGCCGCCACCGCGGGCTCGGTCTCGAATCGGACGAAGAGCCAGGTGGGGCCGTTGCGGAATGCCGTCGGGGCCGGCGATTCAGCGATTGGGCTTCCAAGCACGTCAGAAAGGGTCGAGGACAACTCCGGGTGCTCACCCATCAGCTTCGCCTCGGGCGCCTCCACCCAATTTCTGCGTTGCGCCCCCGCGCCCTCGATGCGAAGTGGCAGGTTGCCGGCGCCGCACTCCTGGACCAGTCGCCCATCTTTCGGCGTAACGATACCGCCCTCGATGACTGCGTGGCACGAGCCGATCGTTGGGTGGCCCGCGAAGGGCAGTTCGTGGGCAGGCGTGAAGATCCGCAGACGGTAAGCGGGTTGCGTGATCGTCGGCTTGAGCACGAACGTCGTCTCCGAGAGGTTCGTCCAGGCGGCGATCCGCTGCATCTCTTCGTCCGCGATATCGTCTGCGTCGAGCACGACGGCGACCGGGTTCCCGAAGAACGGCCGGGCGGTGAAGACGTCGACTTGCTTGAAGCGATGCACGGCCATTAGCCGGCCGGAGCCCCATCGCGTTCGCTGCGGGCCCGTGCGAGGACCTCGATGACGAAATCGCTCTTCGCCAACGCGTACGCCTCCACATCGCCCGCGTGCCGCTCCGCCAGCTGGCGCTTGAGGGCTTCGTAGGCCTCTCGGGCGTCCGCATGGGAGCGAAGGTAGTCGCGGAAGACGATCTGCTTCTCGTACTGATCGTTGGTGCGCTCGTACATGTGGATCTGGTGTGTGCGCCCGATGCCGTCGTGACTCTGGCCGCGGACCGGCTGGTGAGTCCGTTTGCGGAAGTAGATGCGGCCGGGGATGCCGAACTCGCCGAGGCACTCGTATCCGAGTTCCATGAGCGGGGTGATGCAGTAGAGCGCGTCGACGAGCGATCTCAGGTGGACCGCGATGTCGATGATCGGTTTGGCCGCGATGCCCGGTATCGACGTGCTGCCAACGTGCTGGATGTCCGCTGCCCATTCGCCGATGGCAGCTTGCAAGCGCGCTCGCTCGTCTTCGAAAAGCTGCGGCCAGCGGGGATCGTAATCGGCAAGATAGATGGTGTCCGAGACGGCCGGCGACATGGCCGTATGATAGCGCGATTCGTCGTCAGTTATCCGTGGTCAGTTGTCAGTGACCTGCGGGTTCAACCCGCAGCGGCGAAAACGGGAAGACGGGAAGCCGCGAGCCACTGCCTACCAGACGAACGGGATCAGGCGCCAGCGAACTTGCTGCCGGTACTGCTCGTAGCCGCCGATGATCCTCTCCTCGCGGACGATCCGGCCGATCTGGAGCGCTGCCCAAAGGCGTAGAGGGGATGCCTGATAAAGCGATAAGGCCCGTGCCGGACAAGCCCTCGGTCCGCAGGAGCTATCCCCAGGCTCCGACCGAGCGCGAAGAGCGAGGCCGCCCATCCGGCGATACCGATGCACTGGAGGAAGGTCGCGAGAGGTGATGCCCCGGGCCCGAGCGTCGCCTCGTCGTCATCCGAGACGATGAGCAGCAGAGTAACCACGAAGGTGCCTGAAACCGCCAGCAAGCCTTCCCAGACGTTCCCGATCCGCGACGCATCTCGACGAGTCAGGAAGAGGACCATCGCAACCGAGTTGATCATTAGGAGGCCGATGGTGGAAACCCAGGGGGTTTCGTAGGCTTTGGCGAGCTGGAAGACCACAAGGAAGAACCAGACGAGCGCTGGGAAAGTGTTCTCGAGCTTGGTCAGAGCTCGGATCAGTTGTCTACGCAGCGGGAGCGCGGTCTGTACCGTCGCCATTAGTCCTCCTAGTGTGGCGCAACCAATGGCGCCCTCACGCTGAGTAGGACTGGCCCCTATCGCCGGCCGTTACACGAAGCGCACCCGATTCGCTTATTCGATTAGCATTCAATGACTATGCTGGGCCAACAGCGCCAGGACGGCGCCCAGGGCCAGAAAGGGCCCATGAGCCACGTAGTCTCGTAGCCCGCGCAGGCGGGTAACAACCAGAACAGCGGCGACAATCCCCGCAGCGACGGTCCCGAGCAATACGGCAACAATCACGGCCGGGAATCCGACGACAAACCCGATGAGGACGATCATTTTGACGTCGCCCATCCCGAAGGCTTCCGGGCCGAACAACAGTGAGAAGAGGTAGATGAGCACGGCGATCGCTATCGCAACGGCGCCGCCCGCCAGGATCTGCACCCAGGTCGTGTCCGGCCAGGCCCAACAGAAGGCAATCGCCAGCAGAATCGAAGGGTAGACGATGCGGTTCGGAAGCAGCCGGCGTTCTAGGTCGGTAAGAGTGAGGGTCAAGAAGACGGTTGCGAACAACCCACCCAGGAGGCCGGCGGCCAATTCATCGAACGCCAGGTACGACAGGGCGAAAAGGCCCGCTGCGCCGGCTGGAAGTATCACCGCGCGCCAGGGCAGTTTCTCGCGGCAGTTGGGACAGCGGCCGCCGGAAAGGACCACGGTGGCGTAGGGTATGGCCGCGACCGGTCTAACAGGTGAACGGCAGGCCGGACATTCGTAGAGCGGCCCGCGCACTGGCTCTCCGCTGAAGAAGCGGTCGAAGAGGAGGTGGACGAGGTGGCCCACGGCGAAACCGATCAGAGCTGCAAAAAATATCACTGCCGGTTACTCGGAAAAGAACGCCGCATCTAATGAGTTGGAACGCGACGGTTCAATGAAAGGTTGGCAACCATGTCGACCGTCCGCGGGGTGTCCCGTCTCCGACGTCCTCGCCCGCGTTTTTGCGTCTACTCGGCGGCTGCTTCGATCTGTAACGGCCTTCTTTCGGGCTACGTCAGTACTGATGACCGCAGGCGATTGCTGCTCATTTCTGACCGGCTGCTCGCTTGCAGACTTTGCAGCGAAGCAGTTTTCCGCGGAAGGCGACCCAACGACCCATGTCCACAATTTCAGGCACTGTTAGGCCGAGAAGAGGGTTCACGCTCGCATGGGCGAGAGGTCTACTGCGAGAACCGCAACACAGACAACTCTTCTTTTGGTGGGTACTGGCCTGGCTCGCCCTCGCGGTCTGCGCAGTGATCCGAGGGTACATGGACGATTTTGGTTTGCCCGTCCACGGCGCAGCCACAGAGGAGGCCGTGTTCGGCTCGCTTCCGACCATGTGGTTACAAAACCACGTCTACCCGCTCTCGCCCACGTTCTTTTCGTGGGCGGTGAGGGCCGTCCACGGTTCCTGGTTCGTCGTGCCGTGGTTGGTTGGTCTCCTTGTCTCGTGGAAGAGGCCCGAGCGGATCGGCTCGTTCTTTCTGTGCTGGATCACATTACACTTTGTCGTTAATCCGATGTTCGCGCTCTTTCCACTGCAACCGCCGTGGATGGCGAACGCGGAGGTCACACGACTTGTGGCATTGCACGCAGCCCGCGAGATTCCGGACAACAACCCGCTGGCGGCGATGCCCAGCCTGCATGTCGCGCTTCCTCTCCTCATCAGCCTCTGGTTATTCCGCGAGCGCTGGAGGCTTCCTGCCCTGGCAATGCTTGCCTACTCGGTTCTGATTGGCTTTGAGGTGGTCCTCTCCGGCGAGCACTATGTTGTGGATGTGTTAGGCGGCGTTGTGGTTGCCGTAACAATCGCGCTTGCAGCGCAGATCAGCCTGGCGTGGCCGCGCCGCTCATCTCCGGATCCGGTTTCGCAGCCCGCGCCTGCCTTTGGGCCCGCTGCGCGCCCGGGCCCCGAGAGGATTGGCCCCGTCAGGGTCCCACCGGGGTTTACGAGCCGGCCCAGCGCTATATTCCTCCTAACGGGCGCACTGATTCTGCTGGTTTCAATCAAGCTCGCGCTGGCTTTCTAAAGGTAAGAGAGTCAGGTACCGGCCAGAAATTCACGTTGCTCGTCGCAATCCAACCAGCCGCTGCTTGTGCCGCTTCCTTTACCGCTCGCCGACTTTAGTAATCAAAGGTGAAATCTTCGTTTACCGAGTGCATAAGCTGTAACGGCTGTACGGCCAACCCCATCTAACTTCACGGAGACGGTCCTTACCAAGCGATCAATTTTTTGGAAAGGAGGAGACGAATGCTCTCCAAGATCAACGAGACTCTGACGCGGCTCGCGACGCGCGTCGAGCGCGAGGACGGACAGGCGCTGGCCGAGTACGGTCTGCTTCTGGCCCTCATCGCGGTCGTTTGCATCCTCGCGCTGACCGCCCTGGGTCTGGCGATCGCTGGCACGCTGTCCAGCATCACCGGCGCTTTCTAAAGAAACTGCACCGGGGAACTTATGCGGCCCGCTGCGTATTCGCTGCGGGCCGCTCTTCTTATTTGCCGGCTCTCGCCCTGCAAACACGCCGCTCGCTCGCTCACTGCCGACGGTGAAATCTTCGTGAACCGGGCGGATAAGGTGTAACGGGCGAACCACCACTCCCATCTAACTTGGCGGAGAAGGTTCTCAACCAAGCGATCAATTAGTTTGGAAAGGAGGAGACGAATGCTCTCCAAGATCAACGAAGCCCTGGTGTGGTTCGCGTCGCGCCACGAGCGTGAGGACGGACAGGCGCTGGCCGAGTACGGTCTGCTTCTGGCCCTCATCGCGGTCGTTTGCATCCTCGCGCTGACTGCCCTGGGTCTGGCGATCGCGGGCACCCTGTCCAGCATCACGGGCTCGCTCTAAGATCGATCCGGAGCCTTCAGGGCTCAAACGTCGGCAACAGACCGCTGTTGTTGATAACAAGGTAGCTCGGGGGTCGCGCGCCGATAGGCCGTGACCCCTGCGCTCTCTTATCAAGACTCTGCGGCTCGTCCGCGGGCCGGACGGAAGGGACGGATCAGAATGACTACCAAGCGCACAAAGGGACTCTTGCGAAAGGGCGAAAAGGGCCAGAGCCTGGCCGAATTCGTCCTCGTCTTGCCGATCTTCCTCATTTTGGTCTTCGCCATCATCGACTTCGGTCTCGGCTTCCACGCCTGGCTCACAGTAACTAACTCAGCCCGCGAGGGTGCTCGGCTTGGGGCGGTCAGAGCTCCTGCTTCCGGCGCCTGCGATAACGATCCCAGCACGAAAGCCACGAATATCACCTGCCGCGTCAAGGAAACGGCCGAGTCGCTGAACCAGGCGAAGCTCACCTCGACCGTCACTAACGCACAGGGCACGCCGGGCTCGTCGGTTGTGGTGAAGGTTGATTACGACTACGACCTGATCACCCCTCTTGACAACATGCTCGGCTTAATAAGCGGCGGTAAAATCGGCCCGACGCTGAAGTTCACTTCGACGGCTGATATGCGGTTGGAGTGAACCCATACAGCGGAGGTCCGAGCCGGCGGAATAAATTGCCGGCGGAAACAAAACGACAACACGCGGGCGCACAACGCGCCCGCTCTTTCTTTAGAGGAACACCTTGCCCGCCCGCCTGGACCTCAATGTCGGGAGCCCCGCAGGGCGTCGCCGGCAATCGGTCCCTCGGTCGGGAGCGCCGGATTGCCAGCCGGCCGGACTTAAGAAAAATGACCGGATTAATCGGTAAACATTGTAACGCCACTGGAGAGCAAACCATCTTTCTTTCTGAACCAAGCAGCACATTTCTCTATGTCGAGGTGTACGCATGATTAAAGGTATGGCCCTTTCCAAGGGCGGCAGCAGACTCCCGCTTATCCTCGGGCTCATCCTGGGCCTCGTCGCAGCGGTCCTCGTGGTGGTCTACCTGACCAGCGCCAAGGACGAAGGCGGCTCCACGAGCAGCAACGGTGAAGGTGCGCCGACAGTTGTCGCGGCACAGGAGATTCCCGCCGGCACGCGCCTGACTGCCGCCATGCTCCGAGTCGAAAGCATCCCCCAGGGCACCCAGCTCGCCGGCGCTTTCTCGAGCGTCGAGGGGCTGTCCGGTCAGGTGACGCGAGTGCCTCTTGTTGCGGGCGAACAGATCATCCAGACCAAGGTCACCGGCACTACGAATATCAGTGCATTTGGCGACAAGCCGCCGCTGGCACTCATCATCGACCCGGGCCAGCGCGCGGTCTCAATTGAGCTGAGCAGCGTCATCGGCGCCGGCGGAAACATCCGGCCCGGCGACTTCGTGGACGTGATTCTGATCGTGCAGGTCAAGCCCGAAGGGGACACGCAGGGCACATCGGACCAGTTGGCGGCCACCATCATCCAGAACGCAAAAGTCCTGGCCGTTGACCAGACGACGACCAACCCAAATGCCGAGGCTAGCAGCGATCCCAGTAAATCCACGCAGGCTAACCAGGCGGCCACGAGCATGACCCTTGGTGTATCGCCGATACAGGGTGAGACTGTGGCGATGGCCGAAACATGTGCGCACAACCACGGCGGCCGCTTGTCCGTCTCGCTGCGCGGCGTCGGAGACGGTCAAGCGCTCTCCAACCGCACGCAGTGGCCGGCCGACGGTCCGCCTCCGACCTGTGCCAAAGTCCTGGGTGTTTCGGCCCTCGGCCAATAGGAGCCAGGCGGCAGAGTCTGAAGGGAGCTAAGGAAGGCGATGGCACGTAATCCACGCGTGATTGTGATTGGCCCCGAACCCGTAAGCCGGGACGAGGTGCAGAAGATGCTCGCCCTTTCCGGGTTCAGCGTCCTCGGAGAGGCGGGCTACGGCATCGAGGCCGTCTCGCTGGCCAAGAAGACCGAGCCGGATGTGGTCGTAATCGCCATCGAAGAGCCCCAGATCCGGGCGCTACAAACGGTCGAGGCCCTGGCGGACCTCCTGCCGCAGTCCCCAATCATCGGCCACTCCTCGATCAAGGGCTCCGGGCCGATGCGTAAGGCGATGGTGGCGGGTGTCAAGGACTACCTCGGCAGCCCCGTGAAGGAAGAGGAGCTAATCAACTCCATCCACGCGGTCCTCGCACAGGAGGAACGGCGCCGGGCCAGGCTCGCAGGCGAAACGGACGAACCGATCGCCGCGGGCACGGTCGTCACCGTATTCGGCGCCAAGGGCGGCATCGGCAAGACGACGATCGCCACCAACCTCGCGACCGCGCTCGTTCAGAAGACCAAACAGTCGGTCGTCGTCGTTGACCTCGACACGCGGTTCGGTGACGTCGCGATTCTCATGGACATCCCGGTCGAGCGGAGCATCGCGGACCTGGCGATGCCAGAGGAAGATATTACGCGCGAGATCGTCGAGGAGTGCACGTACACGCACAACACCGGCGTCACGATCCTTCCTGCGCCGATCCGGCCCACGGACTGGCGCAACGTCCACGCCGGCCACATCGAGCGCGTTGTCACCCTGCTCATGCAGACCCACGACTACGTCATCCTGGACACGCCCGGCACCTTCAACGACATCGTCGCCCGGGCGCTGGAGATGGCAACTATGGTTGTCCTCATCTGCACGGTCGATATGGCGAGCCTGAAGGACACCCTGCTCGCCATCGACATGCTGCGCTCCTGGAACTTTCCGCAGGACAAGATCAAACTCGTAATTAATTCGACCAACGAGGCCAGTAATGTCCAGCCCCACGAAATCCGGCGAATGCTGGGCCGCGACGTCTTCTGGGCGGTGCCTTACGACCGCAACATTAGCGCCGCCACGCAGCTGGGCATGCCGGTGGTGGTCGCGAAGCCCCAGTCCAAGGCGTCCGAGAGCCTGACGGAAATGGCTTACGCGCTAAGCGGGGTCCGGCGGCAGCAACAGGCGCCCAAGCCAAGAGAAGTGCAGAAGGGCGGCCTGCTTAGCCGGATCCTTGGATCGGTCCCTGAAGACAAAACTGAAGTAAGTGTGGAGTGACAAGATGACAAGCTTTCAATCAGGCAGACCCCAGGCACCCACTCTACGGCCGGCCATGGGCCCGAGCCGGACGACGCCTGGCCGCTACAACGAGGATATGGAGCAGCTTATCTTCCGCATGCACCAGATGCTCATCGATGAGCTGGATGCGGACCAGATCAGCGCCATGCCCGCAGATGAGCGCCGCAAAGTCGTCGAGCAGGCGGCCGAGACGCTGCTGCGGCGTGAGATGCCCGGCGTCGGTGGCATCACCCGCGACCAGATCGTGTCGCGCGTCGTCGACGAGGTCGTCGGCCTGGGGCCGATCGACGCTCTCATGCGCGACCCCTCGATTTCAGAGGTCATGGTCAACCGGCCCGACGAGGTCTACTTCGAGCGCGAGGGTATCCTCTACCTGAGCGACGTCCGCTTCCGCGACGACCAGCACATCGCGCGCGTCATTGAGCGGATCATCGCGCCGATTGGACGGCGTGTCGATGAGTCGTCTCCAATGGTGGACGCGCGCCTGCCGGACGGGTCGCGTGTCAACGTCGTGATTCCACCCGTCGCGCCGAAGAGCCCGACTATTACCATCCGAAAATTCCGCGCCGACAAGCTCCAGATGAACGACCTCGTCAACGCCAGCACCATCACCGAAGACATGGTGGAGTTCCTGAAGGCCTGCGTGCAGGTCAAACTGAACATCCTCATCTCGGGCGGTACGGGTACCGGCAAGACCACGTTCCTCAATGCGCTCTCGGCGTATATCCCTGAAACAGAGCGCATTATCACCATCGAGGACCCGGTCGAAATCAAGATGCAGCAGCCGCACATCGTCAGTCTGGAGGCGCGGCCGGCCAATATAGACGGCCGCGGCGAGGTATCCCAGAGAGACCTCCTGCGCAACACACTGCGCATGCGGCCTGACAGGATCATCATCGGCGAGATCCGAGGCCAGGAGGCGTTCGACATGCTCAACGCCATGAACACCGGCCACGAAGGCTCTATGTCCACCGTCCACGCCAACTCTCCGCGAGACGGGCTCGCCCGTGTCGAGAACATGGTCCTCATGGCCGGCCTCGAGCTGCCGGACAGGGCGATCCGCGAGCAGGTTGCTTCGGCCCTGCACCTCATTGTCCAGCTCTCGCGGTTCACGGACGGTGTCCGGCGCGTTACTCACGTCACTGAGGTCAGCGGAATGGAAGGGCAGATCATCACCCTGCAGGACCTTTTCCGATTCCAGCAGACCGGCGTCAGCCCTGAGGGCAAGATCGAAGGGCTGATGTCGCCTACGGGCATCCGGCCCACATTTACCGAGCAGTTCGAACAGTCCGGGATCAAACTCCCGGACGGGCTGTTCCTGGCCCGCGCGAGGTAATCATGGACCCACTTATTATCGGCATTGCTATCACCATCTTCTTCGCGTTCATCCTGGCAGCTGTTGGCCTTACAAGCCGGGGCGGGCAGGACGACCCGATGAGCTCGCGGCTGGAAGCTTTTCGTTCCGGAGGAGGGCCGCTTCCGCAGAGCACTGCCGCGCCGGGCAAAGCCACCTTCCGAGAGAAGCGCTCTTACAGCGGCCTACCCGTGCTCAGCACATTCCTTGCCCAGTTTGGCGGCTCGGAGGCGATGGCCATTCACCTCGAGCGTGCGGCCGTCCCCCTGCGCGTCGGCGAATTCTACCTGATTCGTTGGGGTATGGCGGCGCTCTTTCTCGTCATTCCTTTCGTTTTCGGCTTCGCCGCCTTCAACCTGTTTCTCGGCATTGGCCTTTCGGTGGTCGGCTATATGCTGCCCGCTATGTGGGTGAACAACAAGAAGAAGTCGCGGCTAAACAAAATCAACCAGCAACTCGTCGACCTTCTTGGCTTAGTCTCGAACTCGCTTAAGTCCGGTTACGGCCTTATGCAGAGTTTCGAGTTCGCCTCGAGGCAAATGCAGCCCCCAATCTCCCTGGAGATCCGCAGGATGCTTCGCGACTCCAACCTGGGCATGGGCGCTGAGGATGCTCTGAACGCCGTCGGCGAGCGCATCGACAGCAGCGACCTCGATATGGTCCTCACCGCGATCAATATACAGCGCACGGTCGGCGGCAACCTGGCCGAGATTCTGGACAAGGTTGCGAGTACCATGCGCGAGCGGGAGCGCATCCGGGGCGAGATCAATACGCTGGTGGCCCAGCAGAAGATGACGGGTATCGTTATCGGCGGCCTCCCGGTGTTCATGTTCGCGATCTTCATGGTTATGAACCCGGGTTACATGAGCCTCCTCATCACCTAGACGATCGGCAAGGGCATGCTGGTCGCGGCAATCGGCCTCCAGCTCATGGGCTACTTCTCCATGAAGCGAATCATGGCGATTGAGATTTAGGAGCCACAAATGATCATCGCATTCGCAGCTGTATCTGTCTTTGGGGCGATAATGTCCATCGTCTACGCCATGTTCGGCGGCGCTAAGCGCGGCACCAGCATGGAATCCCGAATTCAGGACTTTCGCACTCGCGCGGTCTCTATGGAAGAGGATGAGGTAAACCTGGAACTTCCCTTCGGCGAGCGAGTACTCAGGCCGACCATCGAAGGGTTCTCCCGCACCATCAGTTCGGTGCTTCCAGCTTCGGTCTTGTCCGACATACAGAAACAGCTGATGATGGCGGGCCATCCTATGACCCTTCAAACGTATCTCACTTTCTGGGGGGTACTCTTCTCAACGTTTACCGGACTGGGCCTCGTCTTCTTCGTCGTCCTTCCCGGCAGCCTGCTCATTCAGAAACTGCTCTTTGTTGTAATGTTCGCGGCCCTTGGCTTCGTGTTCCCGCGCATCTGGCTCAAGGGCAAAGTAAAGGCCCGTCAGAAGCTGGTGATCCGGGCCATGCCCGACGCGATGGACCTGATCACCACCTGTGTGGAGGCCGGCCTCGGTCTGGACGCCGCTCTCGCCCGCGTTGTTTCTCGCATGTTGCGCGACGTCGCGATGGGTAAGATGCGTAGGGAGGCGATGACCGAACTGGAACAGCGCATTGGTGTTGAGGAGCTCACCACGTTCATCACCTCGATCATTCAGGCCGAGCAGCTTGGTGTCGGCATCGCGCAGGTGCTTCGCGTGCAGTCTGATCAGCTTCGTACCAAGCGCCGGCAGCGGGCCGAGAAGTCTGCCCACGAGGCGCCGATCAAGATGCTTTTCCCGCTCGTGCTGTTCATTTTCCCGGCTTTCCTGCTCGTTATTCTCGGGCCGGCTGCCATCCGCATCGCTCAGTCCCTCTCGTAAGGAGATATGCGGGTGTCGCTGGGAAAGAAAATCCGGGGTCTTCGGGACGAGCTCAGTATGAGCCAGGCGCAGCTTGCTGCCCAGGCGGAGCTCAGCCAGGGCTACCTATCGCAGCTCGAGAACGACGATGTCCAGAACCCGAGCGCGGCCGTCATCTTTCGGCTGGCCCGCTCGCTCCATATCGACCCCCGCGTTCTCATGCAAGCGGCCGGCTACGCGGAGATCGGGCAGGAGGAGGGGAACGCGGGCCGCTACGAGGTCTCTGTCGACCCTGATCTCTTATCGTTTCTGGCGCGAATTCCGAGAGAGCAGCAGGCACGCCTGCTCAAGCTGTTCAAGGGGATGGAGCGCGGAGCCACAGCGGCCGCCAGGCCCAGCGCTAGTTAGGGAGCACCCGATCCCCGTCCATCGATTCGGGGCAGCGGCAAGAGGAATTATTGACAAGCTGGCGAGGAGCATCGACAATTTTTGCGACTCTCAGTTAGGCGGAGCGACAAGATGCGATTAGGAGACAGGATCAGGCAAATACGCGATGAGCTCGGTCTCACCCAGGGACAGCTCGCCAGCGGCTCCTCGGTGAGCCAGGGCTACCTCTCGCAACTCGAAAACGGCGAGGTGAAGAACCCCTCGGCGGCTGTCTTGCTGCGCGTCGCTCAGGCGATGCAGATCGATCCCGATGAGCTCTTCGAAGCTGCGGGCTATCCGACCGTGCGCATGCTCCGCCAGGTCTACCAGGACTACGAATCGACGGTAGATGCCGGCCTGCTTGGCTATCTCGGCAAAATGCCGCGGGACCGCCAGCGCCGCTTGCTCCTCATCCTCCAGGGTATGGAGCAAGTGCTCAACGGCTACTCCGTAACCGCCAACGGGCCTGACTGGGCGACCCCGGACGGCGTGACCACCGGCCCGCTCGCCCTGAAGCGTTCGCCGGTAACGACCGTCTCGAAGGGACATCCGGAGCTCAGGCGGGCCCGTCGCTAATGGCCGACCTGCCGGACGACCGCCTCGCTCTCGCCGAAAAGATTGACCCTGAACTACTCCAGATGCTGGGGCGCATGTCCCGCCGCCAGCAGCGCCAGGTCCTCCTCCTCCTCATGATTGTAGAGAACCTCCTCTACGAGATGATGCGCGAACGCCGCGCGCGTGAAGACATCGAATAACCCCCGTCCGGCGACACCTGTGCGGCGCACCTTTCAGGCCTCCACGCTACCCCTGCGACCCACATCGAGCACGCGCTTACGGCGCCGCGAGCGCGTCGAGAATCGGCTGGAATTCGTCTTGATCCTCAGGGCGTATATGGCTCGCCAGTAGGTTGTAGTCGAGATCGAATGTAATCCAGGAGTCTCCGAGCGTGGTGAGATCCGAGTCATACGTCACCATCCAGCGCTCGGGGATTGGCGATGGTGGGGCCGGGTCCACCTCTGGACTCGAACGCCAGTACCTCATCCCCGGCGCTAGCATCACCTGCTGGCCCTTAATGATAATGTGCGGTGGCGACGTCGGCATGACTTCCGGCAGTACCGTACCTTCCGGCTCGACCATAGGAACTCGGCCCGTGGCGTCTGCCTCAGCCGTCCGATCCCCTGAGTTATCGTCAGAGCTAAGCCAGCCGGATAGCAGCAGAAAGCCAGTAATTATCAGGGCCGACAGGGCAAGGGCGCCGAATGTAACACGGCCTGAGAATCTGGGTAGCTTTCTGATGGCGAGCCTCCGGTCGCTTTAATTGTAGCCAGAGTAAAGGAGTGCTGTGGAGGGGCTTCGGCTTTCAGGGGGCGGATGACATGCTGTCCGCGAGCGCGAACAGCGAGGGCGCTTCGGCCTGCGGGCCCGTGTACTGGATTGTCGTCCGCAGCCCGCCGCGCTCGAAGACGAGAGTCTGCGCGCCGCCCGCGCTCCAGACCAGCTTGCCGTCCACCGGCTGCCACATCCCCTCGACGTACGTCCCCGCGGTCCCGTCCGAAAGAGCAACGTCAGTCGCGGAGCCGCCCTCAACGCTCAACTCTTTTCCGGACGCGCGTTCCTGGTAGATGACCACGCTCGATCCACCTGCCCGCGAATACGTGAGCGCGTATGTACCGCCCTCGTCCGCAGTGAGCGCCTGGTCGAAGAACCGTGCCGACGTCAGCTCGAATCCCGACGGGGGCGTGACCGGGACTCCCACCCGCACGCCCAGCCGGTCCGACGCTTCGGCGGCCGTAATCTCGCTGCCCCGGACCACGGCTGTGACGGGTGGCGGTGCGGGAGGCGCGCCGGCTTCTCTGACGCCGAGGTGCTCGCCGATGGAACGCAGGACGCCTGCAATGGGATGCTCGGCGAAGCCGGTCACCGGCAAGGGCGCAAGGGCGACAGCGATCAACACGACCAGCGCAGCCGCGGCTGCCGTCTTCTGCCAGCCGCCGGCCAAGCCGGGATGGGCCTCTTCCGCGTATGCACCTTCCGTGCTTCGCTCTGCCGCTCGCCTTTCCCCTTCACGAAGCGAATGGCTTGCCGAAGCGGCGCGATCATCCGTGCCCCCGGCTAGAGGCGCCTTGTTTGTCCTCGGGACAAAGAATGTAAACGGCCATCTCTTCCGGGGCTGCGCCTGAATACGTGACTGAACTCTCTCCCAGACACGGTCCCGCTGCGACTCTCCGATCGAGGCGGCCCGCTCGGCCATCATCCTGCGCAGGCGGGCGATTTCCCGTAGCTCATCGATTTCCATTTCCTCGAGAGCCCTCGCAGCCATCGCTTCTTCCGGGTTTGCCGGCTCGCTGGCGTCGAGGGGCCGGACCTCGCGCGAAGTGCGGCGCCTGTCCAGCCGTTCGAGGACTCGTCGCCAGACCGCGCCTTCGTACTGGACGCCCGTCTGTATCGACGCATCGCCCTGCTCAGCGCGCGCGTTCGCGATGCGCAGCAGCGCGTTGAGTTCCTGTCGCTCGAATTTTGGTGGTGCGGGTTCTTGGGGGCGTGAACGATCCTTGTTAAGCAGATCGTCGATGGCGCGGGCCAGCCATTCGGCCCGCTCCTCTTCGTTCATGTACGGTCGCCGCTGGTCTGGAGGCGCTCCCGCAGCTTGCGCAGCGCGCGAAAGACCGTGACCCGCACGTTCACTTCGCTTGTGCTCAGCACATTCGCGATCTCACGGTTCGTGAGCTCGGCATCGAACTTCAGAGCGATGATTTCCTGCTCCCGCCGAGGCAACTGGCGCACGAGCTGCGAAAGTGAGGCGAGCCTCTCTTTGTGCAGCACGGTTTCTTCCGGGCCCCGCGGCTGCGAGTGCAGCTCGGTTTCCCAGGCGGCTTCCTGGGCAGCTCGGGCGGCGGGCTTTGTCTTTCGCCAGTGCGATGAAACTTCATTCCGCGCGATCGTGAACAGCCATGACCCGAAGGAGTCCGGCGAGCGTAACGACCGCATCTTGATGAATGCCTTCTCGAATACGTCCGAGACGATATCGAGAGAGATTTCCTTGTCTTGCACCCGGCCGTATACGTAGGCGAAGACCTTGGGGAAGTACTGGTGGTAGAGGTCTGTGAATTCCACCGGCTTCGTGCCGGCTTCCGTCTGCGGCACTTCGGTCGCAGTCTGCGCTTGTTCGGCCTTGACTGACGGTTGCTGTTTCAAGGCTTCTGCCATCGCCACGCGCATCGTTGTCATATTCCGGCCCTCGTCATCCACCGTGTCTAAGACACGGGCTACTGACGGTTCTTGCGAACCCTCAACTCTTGGGATGAACAATAGACGCCCCTCCGGCCACCCTGTTACACGTTTCTATATTCGAACTTAGCTGTGCTGTTTCTCGCGCGACTCATAACACGGAAACTTTCGGGTCAACGTCCTTCATCGCGAATTATGGCATCGGCCGTGCGCGAATACGGTTAACGCGACCGCTTAAGCGGTTAACACCCGGTGAATTCGGTGTAAAGGAAAGGTCTGCTAAACGTGCGCGGTGGCGCGCCGGTATGACTCGTCTAGCAGCTCGATGACGTGAACGACGCGTCCGTTCACGCCGTGACGCCGCAGGCCCGCTTCCAGCTGCGTCATGCAGCCCGGGTTCGCGGTTGCGATGACGTCCGCGCCGGTCTCCCTGATATATCGCATCTTCTCATCAAGTAAGCGGAGCGACATATCTCCCTGAGTTAGCCCATAGACACCGGCGCTGCCGCAACATCGGTCGCCATGCGGCAACTCGATGAAGCGAACGCCGGGAATCGAGGCGATGATCTCGCGCGGCGCCCGCGTAATTCGCTGCGCATGGCCCAGATGGCAGGAGTCCTGGTATGTGACGCGCGCGTCCAACAGCCGCTTGGGCGGTTCAAACGGCAGCGAGGCGAGGAACTCGGTCACATCCCTTACCCTCGAAGCGAGGAGCCGAGCGCGGTCGAGGTACTCGCCGTCCTCCGCAAGCAACTGGCCGTACTCCTTGATCGCTGATCCACAGCCGGCTGAGTTCACGATAACGGCGTCGAAATCCTCCGCCAGAAAGGCATCGATGTTGCGGCGCGCGAGCTCGATCGCGGTGGGAAGATCGCCGTTGTGGCCGTGCAGCGCCCCGCAGCATACCTGCGTCGCCGGAGCGATCACTTCGCAGCCGTTGCGGGCGAGCACCCTGACAGTTGCGGCATGCACCCGGCCGTAAGCCAGGGGCATGATGCACCCGGTTAGTAGCGCGACGCGATACTTCGTCGCGCCCTTCGGCCGGGCGAGAACCCCGCGGCGCTTGAACTCCTTCCCGGCAATAGTCGGCGCCAGGGCGACGCGGTCACGCAGCATCGGCGTTCGCTCGGCGAGCGCCCGCAGCCCGGACGCGCGGTATACGCGTAAGGCCGAGGCGAGGAGCGCGAGGCGGCCTGGCCGCGCGATTACCTCGCGCAGGAAGAGCGCCCGCAGGCGCCAGGCGAACGGCGCGCGGCCGGTGTGAAGGACGTGCGCTCGGCCATGTTCCATGATGCGCCCGTAGGGCACGCCGGAAGGGCAGACCGCCTCGCAGTTTCGGCACTGGAGGCACCTGTCCATGTGGCCGGTGACGTTCACCGTCGGCTCGATCAGGCCCTCGGACATCGCCTTGATCAGATACAGCCGTCCGCGTGGTGACTCGGCCTCAAGGCCCGTTGCCACGTACGTCGGGCAGTGTTGCAGGCAGAGGCCGCAACGCACGCACTGGGCGAGGTCGGCTTCGGACGGAGCGAACCGTTTGGTAAACGCCGGTTGTTTACCCAATCAGAGCCTCCCCACGAAGCGCCCCGGGCTGAGAATGCCTTTCGGGTCGAACTGCTGCTTGACGCTCCGCATGAGCTGGAAAGCGGGCGGCGGGTCGCCGAAGACGTCGATATGTTGCTTGAGCTCGGGTGGACAACGCTCGACGACCGCTGTGGCCGAGTGACTTGCGGCGATCTGGCGGGCGCGTTCTAAGACCGTGGCTCCGTCGATCTCATGCCAAGATACGCGAAGGATGCCGGTCGCCGGCTCGGCCAAAATGTCCGGCGATTCCAGGCGCTGAACGGCGCCGATGAATGCTGCGAGCCGCGATGGGAGAGTACTGAACCGGCAAAGGAGCGAACTGTCGTCGAAATGCTCGCCGCTAAATCGATCAGTCGAGCTTACGTCTGAGCCTGCAGGCTGCGCGTGCGAACCAGGCGCGAGGCCCACGACTTCGTTCTCTGAGCGCTCGACCGCTCCTTCGCTGCCCGCGAGCCTTGTCTCAAGGAGCCAGCTGTATCCCGTTGCGTCTCCTCTGCCCGAAAGCTGGACATGACTCAGCGCGAGGCCGCGCCGATGCAACTCCGCAGAGAGCGCGCAGGCACCGCCGGGCGTGTCTAGGGAGAGTAGGACGCTTCGCTCAAGTCGGGCGACCGGCATTACCTTGAAGGTTGCCTCGACGATCACGCCAAGCGTGCCCAGCGACCCGATGTACAGCTTGCACAAATCGAAGCCAGCGACATTTTTAACGACTTTGCCGCCGGCGCGGGTGATTCGACCATCTCCCGTGACCATTCGTATTCCGATTGTAAAGTCGCGGAGCGCGCCGTAAGCGGGACGTGATGGGCCATTAGTGTTCGCCGCAAGAACCCCGCCGACCGACGCCTGCTGCCCGTGCGAGACATCGAAGGGCACTCTTTGGCCGTGGACGCGAAGGCGCCGGTCCAGCTCGGCAACGCTAATCCCCGCTTGGCAGGTCACGGTCAGATCGGCCGGCTCATGCTCGATGATCTGGTGGATGTGCGAGAGGCTCAATGCCAAATCGTAGCGCGAGGGCAGGTTGCCGATGTGCCGTTTAGTCCCGCCGCCGAGCGGGATGGCGGCCAGCCCTTGCTCGCTTGCGTAGCGCATGACGCCTGCGACCTCTTCATAACTGCCCGGCTCGACTACAGCCCGCGGGGTCATGCCATCGACCACGAACCTCTGCGATTCGTCCGCTGGGTAAGCGTGCTCGCCGCCCACGATGGCACTCAGGTCGTCGAGAATGGTTGCCTGGGCGATCACGGTTGGCGTCCTAGACGAAGGCATCCGCGCCAACCCTGGCGATCGCCGCTCTCATTCTCGAGGAGACCTCGCCGCAGCCTTTCGAGGTCGGGAAGACCTTTCCCGGGTTAAAGATCTCCGAGGCTCCAAAGGCTGCCTTGAGTCTGGACATCACCTCGAGATCGTCCGGCGAGAAGATCCAGCTCATATAGTTGCGCTTTTCGTATCCCACGCCGTGTTCCCCGGTGATCGATCCGCCGGCGTCTACGCACAGGCGCATGATTTCCTCGCCCAAATCCAGGACCTTTTTCGTGGCGCCCTGCACACGCTCATCGAACATCACGTTCGGGTGGAGGTTGCCGTCGCCGGCGTGGAACACGTTCGCTACACGGAAGCCAAAACGGTCACAGGCCTCGTAAACGCCGTCCAGCACGGTTGGGAGCCGGGTGCGCGGTATGACGCCGTCAAGGATGTAATAAGAGGGCGCCAGCCGTCCCAACGCGCCTAGCGCGCCCTTGCGGCCGGCCCAGAGCCTGTCTCTGTCTTCCTGCGAGAGACCAATGCGAATCTCACGGGCCTCCAACTCGCGGCAGATCGAGGCGACAGCGTCCGCCTGTTCTTGAGCATCTTCCTTCAGGCCTTCGACCTCGATTAGCAGCACGGCGCCCGCGTCGGGCGGGTAGCCCGCATGTACAAAAGGCTCGACTGCGTCCATCGTGTTCTTGTCCATCATCTCGAGCGCGGCGGGGACCATTCCCTTGCCGATGATTGACGAAACGACGCGAGACGCCTGCGTGACTGTATCGAAAATCGCCAGCAGAGTAACGGTCGCTTCGGGCTTGTGCAGCAGCCGCACGATGACCTTCGTCACGATTGCGAGAGTGCCCTCGGACCCGACTACAACGCCGGTGAGGTCGTAGCCGGGCGTATCAGCCGTCTTGCCGCCAAGCCATACGACCACACCGTCGGCGGTCACGATTTCGAGGCCCAGAACGTGGTTGGTCGTCGTGCCGTAGCGCAGGCAGTGGGGCCCGCCGGCGTTCTCGGCTACATTGCCGCCGATGCTGCACGCCTTCTGGCTCGACGGATCGGGCGCGTAATAGAGGCCATAAGGCGCGGTGGAGCGCGAGATGTCGAGATTGATGACGCCCGGCTCGACGACCGCGATTCGGTTCTCTGGATCGAGTTCGAGGATGCGGTTCATGCGCGTCGTAACGATAACGACGCCGCCCTCGCACGGGATGGCGCCGCCTGAGAGGCCCGTCCCGGCGCCTCGCGCGGTCACCGGCACTCCGTGATTGCTTGCAATGCACACAGCGCTGGCGACGCCCTCCGCGTCGTCTGGCAGCACGACGGCCTCCGGTAGCCCGCGATCGATCGTCGCGTCGTATTCATACACGAGGAGATCTTCGGGCGCGTGGAGCACCCAGCGGCGGCCGATTGCGCCCTGAAGGTCTCGGATGAGGCTGCTGCGCTTCACGCGCTAAGTCTAGCAGTGCCCTTCTGGGAAACAGAAGCGGTTGCAACGCCGCCGCACATCGAGGCGTCATTCTAGCGAAGCCACAAGTGGGTCGTGCGCCTTAGCCTGCTTTTGGTATCCTTGCAGCACTATACGGCGTTATCAGTATCACAGCGCTTGAATAGGCGGTCAGAAGGGGAACCGTGTTTCGTCTAGACCGGAGAATGATAAGGATTGCCTCCGGCGTCGGGCTGGCTTCGGCGCCGGTTGCCCTCGGCGTCGTCATAGTACTGGCATCGCTTGACGGAAGCGCGAAAGATGCTGGCTCAGAAAGCCCGGCGCGGTCAGCAGCGGCCGTGAGGCGCGAAGGCGGGCAATCGTATCCGGGCGTCACAGTCGATGGGGTAGTCGACTGGAATAGATCGTCGGCCTCTCCCGCGCCGTCGGAGACGCCCGCCCCTTCACCGCAAGAGGGCACCGGCGGCGATCAGACCTCAGCGCCGCTCCCTCAGACATCCGGGAACATGCCCGAAAACGTCAACGCCTCGCCTGATTTTCTGGCGCTGCGCGACCAGCTTGAAAGCTCGATCGTTGACTATGATGCGGACGTCGGCGGCATCGATGTAGCCGTAGCCGTCACTGACCTCCAGAACGGGGAAACGATATCAGTCGGTGGCAACGTTCTGCACCGCACGGGCTGCGTGATTAACTTGTTCGCTCTACTGGGCGCCGTCGATCAGTTTCAGGCAGGTAACGCCAGCCCGGACGGCCTCGGTTATAGCATCAAGAAGGGCATTGGCGGCAGCTATCCGCCGGAGGTCAAGAATTTCACGCAGGAGATTTTCGGATCGTATTGGGAGGGCACGTATTACGCGCGGTCTCTTATGAACTCCTGGGGAATGACCACCTCGTACTTTGATCACATTCCGTTCTACGGGGGCGATTATCCGTCCCCCAACATCTTGACTGCCCTCGAAACAAACGACATCCTGGCCAAGCTCTGGAACGAGCAACTCTTCAACTATGAATGGACCGTCTACACGCTCCGGGTACTACGTGACAGCTATTCGTATGTCGACTACATCATCCCCAAGCGTCTCCCATCGGAAGCTACTGTCGGCCATAAGATTGGCTATTACGCGGACTGGGACGGGTGGGTGAACAACGACGTTGGAATCGTGACGTTCCAGGGGGTGGATGGAAAGCAGAAGGCTTACGCGATCACGTATTTGTCCCAGTTGGCGAACAGCGAGAAGGATGGTTATTCATTCGGCGCCCGGCTCTCGAGAGACGTTTGGGACTGGATGGTGGGCAAGTATGGCCTCTGGCAGCCGCCCACTCCGGAACCGACGCCGCCCGCAACCCCTGAACCGACGCCCGCACTCACGCCGGCACCGAGTGACACGCCAACGCCGAACGTCACTCCGAGCCCGATCCCGCCCACAACACGGACGCCAAGGCCTCACTAGGCGCGCCTCGGCTCAGGCCCCGGCCGTGCTCCATCCCTTTACGCGCTCAACCGCGCGCTTCCAGCCGGCATACATCTCGGCCCGCCTGTCAGCAGCCATTTGCGGGCTGAAGCGGCGGTCGATGCGCCAGTTCTTGGAAACGTCCGACGCATCCCTCCAGAACCCGGTCGCCAGGCCGGCCAGATAAGCTGCTCCAAGCGCGGTCGTCTCGAGCACCGCCGGCCTCACGACGTCCCGGCCGAGCAGGTCAGCCTGAATCTGGAGAAGCAGGTCGTTCGCCGCGGCGCCGCCGTCGACGCGCAGCTCGGAAAGCGTCACGCCAGAGTCAGCTTCGATAGCATCAATTACATCGCAAGTCTGAAACGCGATCGCTTCCAGCGTCGCGCGGGCGAGATGCGCCCGGTTGGCACCGCGCGTGAGCCCGAAGATGGCACCGCGCGCGCTCGGGTCCCAGTGTGGCGCCGCCAGGCCGACGAACGCTGGCACGACATAAACCCCGTTCGAGTCGGGCACGCTCAGCGCAAGCTCCTGGGATTCGGCGGCGGTCGAAATGATGCCCAACTCGTCCCGTAGCCATTGGACGGCCGCGCCTGCGATGAAGATGGAGCCTTCGAGCGCGTATACGACTTCGTCGCGCTCCGCACCGGATATCCCCCAGGCGATTGTGGTCAGCAGATTCTTTGAGGCGACCTTCCGCTCGCCGATGTTCATCAGGCAGAACGCGCCGGTGCCATATGTGTTCTTCGCCATGCCCGGCTCGAATGCCGCTTGCCCGAAGAGGGCTGCCTGCTGGTCGCCTCCGATTCCGGCGACGGGCACGGATTTGCCAAACAAGCTCGTCTCAGCGAAGACGCCGGAGGATGCCCGCACGGGAGGCAAGATGCCTCGAGGAACTTCGAGGGCTGATAGCAATTCATCATCCCAGCCCAGGTCGAAGATGTTGTAGAGCAGGGTGCGCGAGGCGTTCGTATAGTCCGTCGCGTGGAGGCCCGTCAGGCGATAGAGCAACCAGGAATCGACCGTGCCGAACCTCAGGTCGCCGGCTTCGGCAAGGGCACGGGCGCTGCTGACATTATCGAGGAGCCATTTCACCTTTGTTCCAGAGAAGTACGGGTCAAGCAGCAGGCCCGTCCGCTCGCGGAACAGAGGCTCCAAGCCCTTGTCTCGCATTTCGTCGCAGATCGGTGCGGTACGTCTGTCTTGCCAGACGATGGCGTTGGCGATTGGGCGGCCGTTGTGGTCCCAGAGGAGCGTGGTCTCGCGCTGATTCGTGATGCCGATCGCGGCTACATCGTCCGCGGTTGCCTTTGCCTGCTTCAGCGCTTCCTGAGCGGTCGCCAGCTGCGTTTGCCAGACGTCCTCCGGGTCGTGTTCAACCCAGCCAGGCTGCGGGTATATCTGCTCGAACGGCTGCTGGGCGGAGGCAACGGCGTTCCCCGAATGGTCAAACAGGATGGCCCGACTGGAAGATGTCCCTTGGTCTAGAGCGAGCACCAAGTCCGCCATATTGCGGCAAGGTTAGCATCGGCGTTGGAGACTGTCGATATCGTTGACCGGTGGCACGAGGGATGCCATATTAGCGCCACCGGCACCCCACAGTTCCCAAGTGTAATGACGTCATCAATGCGCATTAGGACCGCGTATCGTGTGCGTAGTACCGCCACCATTTGAAGGAGGCTGCTGGTGCGGGATGGAAAGAGGCCGATCTGGGGTGTGATTACGCCTACTCTGCCGCCCGGGGTGCTGACCGGCCAGGCGAAGATGTACGAGCAAGCGGGTCTCGATGGGCTGTTCGCCCCGCAGGTCTATGGGCCGCCATTTGTGCCGCTGGCGGCTGCGGCGGCTGTAACGACGCGGGTGAAGCTTACCTCCGGAATCGCTCTGGCGTTCGCGCGCAGCCCCTTCGAGACGGCAATGGCGGCGATAGACCTCGATCGGCTTAGCGGCGGGCGCTTCACGCTCGGGCTCGGCTGCAGCATACGCTCGTGGAGCGAGGGATTCTTCGGAATGCCATACGGCAAGCCGCTCGAGCATCTGCGAGAGGTTGTCGAGCTTATCCGGCTCATCATCGCGAAGGCGCATACTGGTGAGCTCGCGGCTTTCGAGGGGAGCTACCACCGGCACGATTTCAGCGAGCTCCAGCCTCCGTCGCCGCCCCTTCGCACGGACCTCCCGATCTGGATCGCGGGTCTGCGCGGGCCTCTCGTCAGCCTCGCGGCCGAAATCGCCGACGGGGTGATGGGGCACGCCATCTGGTCGCTCCGCTGGGCGACGAATGACGGTCCGGAGGCCATCAAGCGCGGCCTGGCTCGTGCCGGCAAGCAACGCAGCGATATTGAGATCAACCTCTGGCCGCTGATAATGATCAACAACGACCGCGCCGAAGCCATCAACGACTCCCGCGCGACGATCGCCTTCTATGCCGGCATGACCCAGTACGAAGAGTATTTCGCTGCCCACGGTTTTCGGAAGGAGGCGCAGCGGCTGCAGGAGGGCGTCAAGCGGGGAGATTACTTGGGCGTGGCGCACCTCGTCCCCGATGAGATGGTGGAGGCGTTCGTTACATGTGGCCCGGCGGACGATGTGAGAAAGAGAATCGAACCCCTGTGGGACATCGCCGATTCTCTTTGTCCGGTGCCGGCGCCGTATGGGCTACCGGCTCAGAAGGTACTCGCTTATGGAGGCGCCATCGCGAGTACGTTCTACGGATAGCCTTGCCTTCGGCTTAAGTCAGCGATGGCGCTACGTTTCCTAGAGCGGGAGCTGAGGCGGTTGCTGGTGGATACCGGCCACCAGTCACTAACTGATGCCGCGGTCGGCGCGATTACGTTCACGGATGACGGCGGGACTATCTACGTCCACCTCCTGCCGAAGGAGAGCTGGCCTCACAGGGCGCAGGGCCGCGCCTACGTCCTGTCCTGGGAGGACTACGCGCCTGATAAGTCCAGCCGCATGCACTGCTATCGCTGGCTAGTCAAAGAGGCGAGGGCGAGCCTTCGGGAAAATGTTGATGCCATCGCACGCTGGCTGGAGGGCAGATGAGCGCGCCAGCGCTGGAAAACCTGCGGGCGCTGAAGGACTGCTCTGCCGGACAGCGCGTGAGTTTCCAAGCGCGTGTTCTACGGTTGTGGGATGTTGGTGGCCTCCGCATGTGCCTCGTCGGCGATGATTCGGCGCTGACCCGTGTGGAGATAGGCGAAGCAAGGGTTCAGGAAGCCAAGAGCTATGAATTTCACGATGCCATAGTTCGCGAGTACCCGGGCGGCTGGCACAGCGCCACGCTAGACGCGGAGAGCCGCGTCGTGCCACTCGACTACGAAGTCGAGATCTTGCGGGATCAGGACTACATCGAGCGGACGTTCAAGATCCTGTCGGGCGTACAGAGGAAAAAGGGGCGAGCAGCCGGACGGTTATCGCCTTGGCGGCATCCGTCGGCGAAAGAGCGAAACGGCGAATGAGCCTATTCGTCTCTGATGTTCGCCCGGACGCGCTCCATCAATTCGGGAGTAACCTCGACTAGGCCATGCTCTTGCGCGTGTTCCTGGGCGTTCTTCATGAGATCTTCTTCGGTCTCGCCTCGAACGACGTGACTACAACCGGTGCTGGGGTCGACCTTCGCGCAATCAACTACCTTTCCCACTTCAACCTCCATCTTCTGAATGGCAAGAGAAACTTTAGCGCCCGAGGCCCTCGTTTTCAAGGGAGGCATTGTGAAAATCGCACAAAGTCTATCTTGTAAGAGGTTTTCGCGCGATAATCTAAGCCGGAGGCAAATGAGGCATCGCGTTTCGGCGAACGGCCCGCGCCGCCCGCGCGTGGTTTCAATACTGAAACCACGCGGGGATACCGGCAAGAAGGAGGAATCCCGCATGAAATTCCTCTCACGCACATTGGAGGTCAAGACTGAGCGCGGCCCTCAATTCGTCGACATAACCGACTACGTTGAGGAGGCGGCCCGCGAGTGTGGACTGCTCAACGGGTTCGCAGTGGTCTTTTCCAAGCACACGACTGCTGCTATTCGCATCAATGAAGCCGAGCCGCATCTCCTCCGCGACATGGAGCAGATGCTTGGCGAAGTTGTGCCGGCCGGCAACGACTACGCACACAACAAATATGCCCACGCGCTGTCAAACAACGGGGAGCGGCCGAACGGCCATTCGCATTGCCAGCAGCTGCTGTTGGGCGCGAGTGAATCCGTGCCTATCGTCAATGGCCGGCTTACCTTCGGGCCGTGGCAGCGCCTCTTTCTTGTGGAGCTTGACCACGGCCGGGACCGCGAGGTCGTCGTCCACCTCGTCGGAGAGTAGTTGCTGTCCGTCCTTCCGGTCGCCCGTCATCGGCGGGAGTTCAATGCGTACCTGCGCTCCCTCATAAGCGACCATCAGCCGCTGTTGCTCAACCGTATGATTCGCTATCACCTCGGTTGGGAGGACGCCGCGGGGCAGCCGCAAGATGCCGGTGGCAAGGGGCTGCGTCCGACGCTCTGCTTGCTGTCCTGCGAAGCGGCGGGCGGCGAATGGCACCGCGCGCTGCCCGCGGCCGCGGCAGTAGAGCTGGTACACAACTTTTCGCTGATCCACGATGATGTCCAGGACCGTGACCAGGAGCGGCACCACCGGCCCACCGTGTGGAGCATCTGGGGCGAGGCGCAGGCGATAAACGCTGGCGATGGCCTTCTCGCGCTGGCCCGGCCGGTGGTATTGAGGTTGGCGGACGAAGGCGTGGCGGCTGCCACGGTCATAGAAGCAGCGCGCGTCCTCGACGAGTCCACGCTTGAGATGGTGGCAGGGCAAACGCTTGATCTCGCCTTTGAAGAGAAGACGGACGTCGATTTGCCGGCATATCTGCAGATGGTTCGGCAGAAGAGCGGCGCGCTGTTCGACTCTGCGTTTCGCTTGGGGGTACTGACGGCCGACGGTGATTGGGAACTTGCCGAGCGGCTTGGCCGGGTCGGGCGGACGCTTGGGACGGCATTCCAAGTCCGAGACGACATGCTGGGCGTCTGGGGCGACGAGAGCAAGACCGGTAAGGCAGCAGGCGCGGACGTCTACCGCCGCAAGAAGTCACTGCCCGTCGTTTACGCGCTCAGCGAGGGTAAGGCCGGGACGCGGGAGGAATTGCGAGCGATCTACGACAAGCCGGCGCTTGATGCTGACGACGTGGCGCAGGTGCGGCAGCATCTCGACGAGGTTGGTGCTCGGGGGTACTGCGAAAGGCAAGCGGCAGAGCTCAAAGGGAATGCGATCGCCGAACTCGGCCGGCTCGATCTGGTGCCCGGGCCGCGCGAAGAGATCGTACAGATCGCCGAGTTCTTGCTCGAGCGGGAATTCTAAGAGCCGGTTTCTAACCGCTTCCGGATCTCCGCCTTGATCGCCCGGATGCGCTTCATATCGGGGTAGGCTCCGCCCTCTGCCTTGCGGTCGAAAAGGACTTCGCCGTTGGCGATCACTTCGAGGCGGCCGGAGCCAACCGGAATCAGGGTGACGGGCGCGTCTTCACCGAAGTCGTGCCAGATTTCGGTCGCCATCCAGGCGGCCAGGGGCAGGTATCCTCACTCTATACAGTAGGTGATTTCGATGGTGAGGCGGCCCGGGTAGCGCTCAGCGATCTTGGATTCCATGGCTTCTTTCGGCTAGTCGAGGCCGAGGTCAGCCCTCGCCTCGTCACTCATCTGGTCGGGCGTCCAGGGGGGATCGAACGTAAACTCTACGCCGACGTTCTTCACGCCGGGAATCAGGCCGATGCTCTCGTTGATCTGCTCCGTGACCGTCCTTGACGTTGATGTCGTAGACGAGGCCGAGGTCGTAGATGTTGTAATGCAACTCCGGGTCGTAAACTTCCCGCAGGCCCTCGATGATGACGTCTTCGGTAACCATGCTCTTTTCTGTATTGTAGACCATCGGGAGCTCGATACGACCGACAAAATTTCAGCCAACCAGCGAGATCCCGAGTGCCCGGCTGAAAGCGGGTTGACACACATTCCGCAACCAAACAGAATTTGCCTACGCGTGCGGTAACCCGAAAGCCCGCTCGTGGGGCCTAAGGGAGGGGACAAACGAGGCGCAAGGCGCCTCGTTTGCTTATTCAGAAGGCGGGGACGCCGAGCAGCTCGCGGCCGAGGATCAACTTCGCGGCGAGACCTGATCTACCTACGCAGGCTGTGGCAGTCTTTAAGCGCGTCCCTGAGCAGATGTTTGTTGCCAGATGCATCGCATCCCCTCAGGTCCCGAGCCCCAAGAGGCCGAGCGAGGTCAATCTCATGCCGCTCGGTTTTCAAAATTGAATTACAACCCGAGGCACCTTGCCTGGCGCCTTGCCTGTCAACGAACGCTTGGATGTTTACTTCGGTCGGAGATTCATAAACGCCGATTTGATCCAGCGACGTGCACGAATCGCCAATCGCGATGTCGAGAGAGAGCCGGTTTCCCTTCGGCTCCTCCGCCAGAACCCAATCCGTAGGCGCGGATGAATATAAGAACCTGCAGCCCGCAAGTGTCGCTATCAAGCCGAGGGCGGTTGCGAGGCCGGCGATTCGGAGTGATGGCTTGTATCCACTCCCCGGCCCGACCACTGGTCCTGAACCCGTCATCGAGGACGTTCGCCTGTGCCGACGCTAAAACGCCGGGACGCCCAGCAGCTCGCGGCCGAGGATGAGCTTCTGGATCTGGGTCGTGCCCTCGTAGAGACTGAGGCCGATCGCATCTCGTAAGAGCGCTTCGATGGGGTACTCGCCCAGGTAGCCGATGCCGCCATGCAGCGCGATCGCCGAGCGCGCCGCCCGCACGGCGGCCTCCGTCGCGAACTGCTTCGCCATGACGACATTCTTCATGGCCGGCTCTCCGGCGTCTCGTAGACGTGCGGCCTCAATCGTCAACAGGCGAGCCGCCTCGCAGTCCGTCGCCATGTCGGCAACCATCTCCTGGATGAGCTGGTGGTTGCCGATAGTCTTGCCCCACTGCTTACGCTGACCGGCGTACGCGATACAGGCGTCGAGGCACGCCTGGATGATGCCGACGGCGCAGGCAGCGGTCGAGGTTCGGCCGCTCTCGAGGGAGGTCTGCGCGATCTTGAAGCCATCTCCGGTACCGCCGAGGAGGCGATCGCCGCTCACCCGAACAGAATCGAAGAACAGGGCTGCGGTGTTCGAGGCATGGAGTCCCAGCTTCTCAGTAATGACCTGCCGCTCCAGGCCGGGCGAGTCGCCATCGACGATGAAAGCGGCCATGCCCTTGTGGCGGGCTCCGGGCTGCGTCTGCGCGAAGACGACTATGACGTCGGCGATGGAACCGTTCGATATCCAGAACTTGCTTCCATTAAGGACCCAGTCATCCCCGTCACGCTCCAACACGGTGATCCGAAAATAAGTCCGGAAGGTAGTCCTTCCTCTGGTCCTCCGTCCCGAACGCGTACATCGCTGTTCCTACGAGCGAAAGCTGCACAGTGAGCGCGGCGGTGAAGACCGAGGGACTCGCGCCGCCGATCGCTTCGCAGATGAGAACGTAGGAAACGTTGTCTATGCCGGCGCCGCCGTACTGCTCTGGAAACGCGCCTCCGAGCAGACCCGAGTCGGCGAGTTTCCGCATGATATCCACCGGAAAGCACTCGTCGTTCGCGCGTTCGCGGATATGCGGCTTGATTTCGCGTTCGGCGAAGCGGCGTGCAGTCGTATACACCATGCGCTGGGCGTCAGTGAGCTGCATGGCTGAAGTGTAGCAAACGCGGTCCAGAGTCGGATGTCAGCTTTCGATGAGCGCTTTGACGACTTCGCGGCTGTCCAAGAACGCATTTGGTAGCTCTCCGGGATATGTCAGGATCAGGCCGTCCACGCCGGCGGCTGCGTGGTCCTTCACCATCGCCCTGTGAGCGCATCTCTTCCAGCCTTTGTTTGATATTGGTGAGTGTCGTGACCGGAAGCGCCGTGGCGATGAAGCCGTCCGCGTAGCGTGCGGCCCGGCGGAGGCCGGCTGTACTGGCCGCGCCGACGTAAATCGGCGGGCCGCCCGGCGTTGCCGGCTTGATCAGGCCAACGGCCGGGATGCTAAAGAACTTGCCGTGCCACGACTCCTCGGGCCTCGTCCAAAGATGCCGCAGGAGGGGGATGAACTCGTTCAGACGGCCGCCACGCGTTTCGAACGGGACTGCTGTCGAGGTGAATTCTTCTTCCACCCAGCCGGCCCCTGCTCCGACGATGAGCCTGCCCTCCGAAAGGCGGTCCAGCGTCGCAAGCTCGCGTGCCATCAGGACCGGCGGTCGCAAGGCGATCTGGCTCACACTCGTACCGAGGGTGACCCTCTCCGTAACGGCGGCGACGAACGACAGCCCGATCCAGGGGTCGACGAGCGGCTGATAAGGATGTGGTCTATCCAGCGGGACCGCAACGCGCTCGCTGAGCCAGACGGAATCGAAGCCTGCTCTCTCTGCCTCTTCAGCGACCCGCTTGAGCGTGCGCTCGCTGGCCGGGCCGATCTTGACGCCTATCTTCAGCGGGCGGTCTCCCTGTAGGAGTCCGTTACTGATTTCTTACTGAGCTGCTCGGCCAGTCCGATGATGATGCCCTCAGGGCCACGCAGGAAGCAGAGCCGGTAGATGTCCTCGTACTGCGCGATCTCGCCGACGAGTTCGGCACCGTGGCTGCGCAGGCGGGCAACGACGTGGTCGATGTCGTCGACAGCGAACATGAGGCGGCGTATGCCCAGCGTGTTCGCCGGCGCGCTTTCCGGCTCGGCTCTGACAGCCGGCGGCGTGTGGAACTTCGTCAGCTCAACCCGGTTGTGGCCGTCCGGGGTCCGCATCATGGCGATGTCGGCACGGACGTCATTGAGCCCGACGACGCGGTCCACCCAACGCCCCTCGACCGGCGCCTCGCCTTCCAGCTCCATACCGAGTTCGGCGAAGAACGCTTTGGCAGCCTCGAGGTCGTCGACAACGATGAGAACGTTGTCCATCCGTAATAATTTACTTTTTGTGGTCATATTCTCCCGTTAGTGGCAGACGCGCTTTTCATACGGACGAATATAGGCAGGAGCGATCAGCGGGTCAATGTTGGCCTACGGGCGGATTTCGATACGCGCGCCTCGTTGATGCAATGCGTTTGAAAGCAGCGCGCCTTAAGCTTTTACCCCGCAAGCGAACAAGCTGGCCTACGCTTGAATCGCTTCATCCGTTGAAGGGAGCGTGATACGGAATGAGTCTCGCAAGCGAATGGATGTTGGCGGTACATAGGGCGATCTGGTTTCCTGTCTTCTACGCAATGGGTCTCGAAATAGACGCGATAGAAGCACCGATCGGCGGCGCTTACATATCGCGGCTGGAGACCGCTCTGATTAAGCCGGCGAGGAAGGTTTCCGAAGCTCGCCGACATGCCGCGCCTCTACGTCGGAGGGCCACATGACTGAATTCGGTTACGCGCTTTCGAGCGAAGAACACGCGCCCGATGTACTAATCCGGAATGCCCGGCGGGCGGAGGAAGCCGGGTTCACGTTTGCGCTCATTTCGGACCACTTCCATCCCTGGATCGACCGGCAGGGCCAGAGCCCGTTCGTCTGGAGCGTGATCGGCGGGATTGCCGAGGCGACCGAAGGGCTGCGCCTAGGTACAGGCGTCACCTGTCCCATGATGAGGACCCACCCGGCGATCATCGCACAAGCCGCCGCGACCTGTGCGGCCATGATGCCCGGCCGCTTCTTTCTGGGTGTCGG
Organism: Chloroflexota bacterium; assembly: GCA_005880075.1. Classification (GTDB taxonomy): domain Bacteria; phylum Chloroflexota; class Dehalococcoidia; order SM23-28-2; family RBG-16-64-32; genus CF-163. Next base: position 2,640 of record VBJT01000122.1, on the reverse strand, counting down.
CAGCGGGGAGAACCTTAATGAACACATCATCGCTACGTACTGGCCGCCAACCGACGTCAGGCTCGAGATGCTCGAGGAAGCCGTTGAGGTCATCCGGCTTCTCTGGCAGGGCGGCACGGAAAGCCATCGCGGCCGCTACTACAGCGTAGATAACGCACGGATTTACACGCTGCCGCAGGAACTCCCGCCGATATACGTTGCGGCGGGCGGGACGAAATCGGCGAGTCTGGCCGGGCGCATCGGCGAGGGTCTCATCGCGACGGCCCCGGTCAAGGAGACAGTAGAGGAATTCGAGGGAAACGGGGTGCCGGCAAGCCCCGCTACGGTAAGCTGACCGTCTGCTGGGCCGAGGACGAGTCGGCCGCTCGCCGAAGGGCGCGTGAATGTTGGCCGACCGCGGTGCTCAAAGGGGAACTCGGTCAAGAGCTAAGGCTGCCCGCGCATTTCGAGCAGGCGACGGCGGATGCGACCGAGGAGCAGGTTGCGGAACAGATCATCTGTGGTCCTGATCCCGACCAGCACATCGAGGCGATTCGAAAGTTCAGCGAGGCCGGCTTCGATCACGTGTACATCCACCAGGTGGGACCGGACCAGGAAGGCTTCTTCCGATTCTACGAGCGAGAGGTGTTGCCTGCGATGCGTGCTGGCGCCCGCATTAGAACAGCTGAACCACAGAGAGCGTAGAAACGCCGGTCATCGTCTGATCGAAATCGGCGTGGGTGGGCCAGGTACCTATTGTGAGTCGAGGTAAGGACTGACGAAGTCCACGAGGCCGTCGATGTCGAAGGGCTTGGCGAGAAAGCCGTCGCCCGGGTGATTCCGTGGCTCGCCGAAGGCACTCATCAGCAGGACGGGCGTCTGCTTTTGCTCCGACTTTATGCGCCGAGCGAGTTCGAGGCCGTCCATTCCCGGAAGCTTGACATCGCTGATGACGAAATCAGGGTCCTGCTTCTCGATGACCTCTAGCCCCGACTCGGCGTCACGAGCGGTCAACGCCTCACAACCAAGATCCTCCAGAACTACGGCAACGAGCCGGAGAATCGCCGGCTCGTCATCGATCACCAAGCAGGTAGCCAAGTTCCCGTTATCCGCGAGAGACATACGCATTTCACCCCACAAAAGCTTAACGCCACCGTAAAACGGAAGGGCTCAAGGGGAGACGGGTAAGGCGTTTCAAATGCGTATCAATGGCATCTCCACTCCGGCCAATGCAAGGACTCGCCACCTAAGACGGTGTAAGCTTTCCCTACATTGGCGAAATGTAGGAGGTGCGGTCACGGCAGCGTAGAGCCGCTGGGGCAAGATTTAGATCTCTTCCTCGACGGTTGGTCTTATGCTGCGTGCCGACGCGACCGATAGCCGCATACTCCTGTGACATTGCCGTCCAAGTCTTCGTTTGGGCCGAGTGTGAATCGGCTTTCCCAAGCCGAGCTTTCGCAATCCGGCCCGACTCCAGGTAGCGTGATCTCAGCCGAGTCGCGCTTGCTCACTCAGTACGCCGTAACAAAGGCGCTGGCAGAATGCGAAACGCTGAGCGAGGCGGCGCCGCGGATTCTGCGCTCCGTTTGCGAGACACTTGACTGGGAGCTCGGAGCGCTCTGGACCGTGGACAAGGAGCTCGACCTGCTCGTATGCCAAGAAGTCTGGCGTTCCGGCCGGGCAGCGTCCAGGTTCGAGGCGTTGAGCCGTGAGGTTGCATTTCCCAGGGGAGTCGGTCTGCCGGGCCGAGTCTGGCAGAGCGGCCAGCCGCTCTGGGTCCCGGACGTTGTAGCGGACGATAATTTCCCGCGCTCCCCGGCCGCAGAAGAAGAAGGGTTACACGGGGCCTTCGGTTTTCCGATCAGCTTCGCCGGGGAGACGATCGGGGTCGCCGAGTTCTTCAGCCGGAGGATCCGTGAGCCGGATCCCGACATCCTCAGTATGTTCGACAATCTGGGCAGTCAGATCGGACAGTTCGTGGAACGCAAGCGTATCGAACATGAGCTGCGCCGCAGCGAGCACCGCCTCTCAGATTTCGTCGAGAACGCCAACATCGGTCTTCACTGGGTGGGTCCCGACGGCACGATCCTCTGGGCAAACAGCGCCGAACTGCATCTTCTCGGCTATCAAGCCGAGGAGTACATCGGAAGGAACATAGCTGAGTTCCACGTTGATCAACAGGCCATCGAAGACCTGCTCGCCCGGTTACAAAGAGGCGAAACGGTCGACGAATATGAGGCGCAAATGCGGGCCAAGGACGGCTCGATCAAGGATGTGGCGATCAATTCGAGCGCCTTAGTTGAGGACGACAAGTTTGTCCACACGCGCTGCTTCACCCGTGACCTAACGAGTCGCAAGCAGCTCGAACGCCAAGTGCGGTCACACGCCGAGCAATCGCAGAGCATATATATTCTCGCCGACGCCGTAGCCCGTGCTGATGATATCGAAACGGTCTACCAGAAGGCGCTCGACGCAATCCAACTTTCCCTGAGGGTGGAGAGATCGTCACTGTTGCTCTTCGACCCAGACGGGATTCTGCGCTTCAAGGCATGGCGGGGACTTTCAGAGGGCTACCGAGCGGCTGTAGACGGCCACTCGCCCTGGCCGGCAGATGCGACTGATCCACAACCGGTACTTGTGGCCGACATCCAGACCGAGCCG
>VBJT01000190.1 GCA_005880075.1 Chloroflexota bacterium | reverse complement strand
GCAGCGCTGCGTGAAGAGGCCGGTCAGCCTTTGTTGTATGGGGTTATGCCTCGACCTGGCTCTGGTGGATCTCAGCCGTCGGGCGGTCCCAACGCCAGTAAGTGAAGCCTAGCAGTGCCACGGTGCCGACGAGAAGTACAACGAAACGAGCGATGTCTCGGAGCTGACCAGCAGAGCCAGCAAGCGCATTTCCATAGATTGAGAAAAGACTGCTGTAGAGGTTTTCAGTTGAGGGGACCGCTCCTAGTAGCAAGAGCAAGACTCCACCGAGCAGGATGCCGAGCGCCAGGGCACCTAACCGGTGAATTAGCAGCCCGCCGGCTAGAGCCAGCAATATACCGACCCCCAGGTGAATGCTGCCTGCATCGGATGCTCGGCGCGCCGACGCTTTGCTGTAATCAAGCACTTCCGCCCGAGCTTGATCTGACTCACTGGAGGTACTGCTGAAAACGTTTACGTCTTTTGGAACGTCTGGGGGACGCAAAAATGCAGCCGTACCGCTCGTAACTAACAGTGCCAGGGCGACGGCAATGGCGGCCAGCGTGGCCTTTCGAGCGAATCCTTCGTCGCCGCCTAGCCGTTCGGCGAGAAATAGCCCACCGATGAGCACGGCAACAACGAATCCTGATTGCAAACTGAAGATGCCGAACCCCAATGAATCAGACATCGCATTCTCCCTTCTTGCTTAATCGGGGCAATTCTACTGATTCGTTGGAACGGAGTCTACGTGGCTGCGAAGATAGAAAGGCACCTCGTGGAAAATGGGTTATGGGTCTAATGCGTGGCCGGCGTCAAGGGGGCAGGCGTAATCCAATATTGGCATGCTGGATCGTCGATGTTCTTGATGATCGTTTCAATCTGACCGGTCATTGATCGAGGCGCATTGAGGGCCTTGAGGACTTCCAACTGCACGGTGAGGGAAGTGAGTTCGCCGTCCCCACCCCCAGAGGGCCGCCCATTCCGATACTCTCGTACGTGGACCGCTTCGTGGACTAGCCCGGCGGCGTACCACTCTGCTCTATAGTCCGGATCAAAGTCGTATTCGGAGGCGCTGTTGCCGGCATAAAACATACCCACTGTGACCCAGGTCCCATTCCGGGATGAATTGCCATCGACACCTCTCTCCAAGATACTCTTAAGCCAGCAGTGAACCAGGGCTCTGAATTCGTCGGGCAGCCGATCGAGGGCAGAAGACGTTCGCTGCCGAAACGTATCCGAGCCAAGAACTGTAATTTCGCCGGTCTTGTTGAAGCACTGGGGGTCCGCGGCTAGGCCCGGCGGGCGGGGAATCGCGGTCGTCGTATATCCCGATGTAGCGCTTGGCGCCGCAGGGACGTATCCACCATATTGACAAGCAAGACAGGCGACCATCGAGAACAAGCCGATGACGACGGTTCGCATGAACGCAAGGGAACTCATTGTACTCGCGTTTGGCAAACGATGAGGGTCGATGAAGCCGCCCGTCCGGTCCGGGCGCCGTCGACACCGCGGCTGCTGGCGGATTGACGCGTGCCTGCCACGGTCGCTGAGGCTGGCCGCGAACCTCCATGTGAGCCCGTATCAGCGGCAGTAAGCGTGGGCCGTAGGGCCGCCGCTGGCGTGGACGTGGAGGTGGAAGTGAACGCTAAGCGGAAACCTTATTGCCCTAACGAGGACGAGGTACAGTCGCGTCGCCGAGACGAACCATCGAAGCCGAGACCTCTTGAAGGAGAAAGCCTGCTCCAACAACAGTGGCGCGGTAGGCAGGGAGTCTTGCAACGGTTTCGAGGCCTGCGAGAATAACAGCGGTGATATAGGGAACCGCCAGTGCAAGGGCGTCCAAGTTTGTAAGGACAACACTGCCGACATACCTTAAAGGCTTTTCCTTCGTCTAAACGGCCGCGTAACCGCTAATCACCAACCTCGTATGCCGTGTAAGGCGCGTGGTCGATGAAGCCGAGTTTGGTAGCCAATGCCGCTGACATGTCGTTGTGCGCATCCCAACACGCTCGAAGTCCATGCTCAAGGCAATATTCGATCATCGCCGCCGCGCAGGCCGAGGCGAGGCCCTGGCGGAGAAAGTCCGGGTCTGTCTGGATCTCAAATTCCAGGCTGCGGCGGCTGATGGCGAATGAAGAGCACCCAGAGACGTAACGGCCCTCGTGCTCGACGCCGAATCCGACACCCCTCATCGCAAACTCCTCGAGCGTCGGGAAGTTATAGACCAGCGAGTCCGCCAGTTCACTGAATCGGGCGACGTCACCTGCACCGATGCGCCTGAGCGAGAATCCGACGGGAACTGACTCCTGGAGATCGCGGAGAAAGCCTTGGTTCCAGACTCCCGGCTGGAAGGCGACGCGGGTTCGTATCTGCAGGGCCTCGCCCCAGATTCGGTGGAGCAGTGGCTCCCAAGCGCTACTTGAAACAACGAGGCTGAACGGCGGAGAAAGGCCGCGCACGACTTCTTCGGCCGCTGGGGCAGTCGGGTCTCCTGCCAGCAAGTCGAAATCAAGGTCGATGTGCACAATTCGAGGGCTGTCGATGTCGTCAGTGCGGACGACGCCCATCGTGCCCTCCAACGCGGCATCCACCACTCCGTGGAGCCCGCGGAAGTCGACGAAGAAGGGACGCAAACGCTCCATCGAGGCGGGTGCCAGCTGAACTTGCACGACCCGCCCATGCTATCAGACGGAGCTAAGCACGACTCTTACGATGCGTGGCTGCGTCGCCGCAGGCTGCCGGCGCTCAAGCTAGGCTGGCTGTGTCGCATCCGCCCTGAAGACTTGGAAACGTTCCTAGAGAGCGCACAAACCTAAGCCCCATAACGCGCTCCCTCGGACAATCTACTTGCCGAGTAGAGAGCCGTCACTCTGCTGGCAAAGGCGTGGGCGTTGTCGTCTCGGGTACGGGTGAAGGCGCTCCAGACGTCGACCCCAGTCGCATAGTAGGCGTCGGCGTCGCGGTCGCTGGAGATGAAGTCGGCGGCGTACGCGGCGAGCCCGCGATCTCGGCTGCGGCGCCGTACAGGCGCGTAAACTGGCAACCGGCACGAACGAGGGTCTCTTCGCGAGATGTCCGGGTAACAGATACGGGCCGGCTACCTCACTTTAGCTCTGAACGTCGTCGTGGCCGCTCTAGTTGTCACTGTCATCCTTGCCATCGTCGGGCTATGTCATCAAAAGCAGCCAGGTCGCTCGGAGTCGGTCAAAAGGCTCATAAACGGCCCCCTCTTTTACCTCGATGAAACGAGCGCGATCCAGCCGCGTCTTTGTCTTCAAGACAGAAGCATTCCCCGGATCAGGGGCCGGCCAATCGGTAGTGCATCTCGAGTAGTCATCGTTGGCCGGCTCTTCTTCGTGGGATCAACTAACGCCGTTTGCTAAGGGCGATCCGGCTGTCGAGCGTATTGACTTCCTTCGCTTTCTGCGCAATTTTCGCCGGCCCTTACGTCGGCCCACAGGCCAGCAACCTCGGCTCCGCTACGATTAGAGAGACGCGGTTAAAGCGAGGTAAGCGAACAAAGGTTGCCCAGATGTTCAGCGAGGGCGGAAATTCCGCTACTACGATGTGGCGCCGCAGCAAGGTCGCTGCTGTAGCCGGTCCCAGACCGGCGAAATCGACGACTCCGAGTTCGCGTGGCGGCGAGGGCTACGCTGACGAATGGGAGCTCGAGAAGACTGTCGAGGGCCCGCCCGGCAAGGTCATCACATCGATGGGAGGGTGGGGCCGATCTAGGTCAAGAGCCGACCCGTACCGTTTACGGGCATCATCGACAACCAGCGTCGAGCGACTGAACAGGCATCGAAGCAGGCATTGACATAGTTCAACGGAGCGATATACTCGTCTCGCTCGGCGCGTGGGTTGGGTTCCTGAATCTAAAGCCTAGGTCATCCGCCTGAGCGTAGGTACCGGGGCGGGAGGTGGGGTTGACTTGATCGTGGATTTGCCTCCTCCGTCGGGTTATCTCTCCCCGGGCGCTACTCTTCTTTCAGCGTACATCGTTCGCTTCGAGCGATACGCAGCGCCCGCCCCGACCGGGATGACCATGTCACCCTCAATGGCACGGGTCAACCAGCCTGGACGAGGATCTGGCAGTACCTGTAGAGCGCTTCGTAGACCGGCAACTCGGCAGCCAGCTGTTCGTGGTCGTCTTCGTAGGTTAGCTGGAACCCCGCCGCAATCGCTTCCAGTCCGCGAGACTCGGGCGTCAGATCCTTATCTGCCGTGTCCGCACCGCGCACGATCAGCGCGAGCTTTTCAAGCGCTGGATCGCTGAGTTTGTACTTCTTGATGATCGCGTCGAAGCTGCACTCCGCGCCTTGGTGCCCGAGCTCTACGTTCGGAACGTCGTAAGCAGTCGCCCCCTCCCGCTCGGCGACTACGATCACCTGATCGGCTGGTGCGTAAAGGAATTCGGCATCCGAATCAACGAACTTCCTGATCAGCCACGGGCAAGCTACGCGATCCACCTTGGGATTCGCTCTCGTTACCCATTTCATTTC
>VBJT01000121.1 GCA_005880075.1 Chloroflexota bacterium | reverse complement strand
CGGCGACGCTCCACGAAGTCGCCTAGGATGTTTTCAGCAGGTACAGCCGGCCGCTGAGCTTCCCGATCCTTCGGTACACATGCCAGAGGCAGTCGCCGAGCATGATGTCGTAGGCGGTCTGGCCGAACTGAGCGATGTAGCGCTGCGGGTCGCGTAGCAACCGAGCGGCGTGGCGCAGGCGCCGACTTGCCTCGCCGGTCTGTTCCTCGATGTGCTCGCCGATCTCGCTGCCGAGATCCATGAACTGCTCGGCTTCGAAACCTGCCGCCTCGAAGGCTCCTTCCATCTCTCGTGCGTCGAATCTTCCGGTCGCTCCAAGCAGCTCGGCTTCGCGCGGCTCAAGGCGGGCGGTGCGGCAGTTTTGATAGATGAGCATGCGCCCTTGAGCACGTAAGACGCGGCGGCACTCGACGAATGCGCTGGCGAGGTCTTCGACGAGGGCAAGCACCTCGCGGCACCAGATGAGATCGATGCTTGATTCCGCGAGAGCCAGCGTCTCGACGGCTCCGAGCTCGAAGCGAAGGAGATCAGCGAGCTGAGGGTCCCGTTTCGTCGCGTCCCTTAGCTGCTGATTCGACACCTCGATGTTCCTTGGCACTGGATCGATCCCGGTAACGCGAAATGTAAAACGCTTTGCCAGTTCCAGCGCGAACCGGCCTTCGCCGCAGCCGAGGTCGAGGGCGTCCGTCTTCGCGGGCAGGCCGAGGTCTCCGACGATCTCATAGAGTAGCTCCGGACCGCGCGGGTTCAAACTCTGGTCGAGCGCCGACTGGAACTCCGCCTCAATCCGCGGATAGTAGTCGTAGTCTTCGGTGAGCGAGGGGTTGGTCCGTCGCATCTGAAGCATCCTACCCGCTCAGGCCCGCGAAACGATCGGTGGCGCGCACCAACTCACAGGTGATGCCAGCGTTGTCTGCGGCGTGTCCGGCGTCATCAACGATCACCAGTTCCGCCTGCGGCCAAGCGCGCTTGAGCGCCCAGGCGTTTCCGATAGGAGACTGGAAGTCGAACCGGCCGTTCACCATCACGCCCGGGATGCCGGTCAGACGATCGGCATCGCGCAGAAGGGCGCCGTCCCTAATCCAGGCGTTATGCCGCACGTAGTGCGTCACCAGTCGCGCGAACGCCAGGCGGAATGTCGGGTCCTCGAACCTCGGCAGAAGCCCGCCGGCCGGCGGCCAGGTCGGCGTGGCCGACTCCCACAAGCACCACTCGTAAGCCGCTCGCTCCCCCACACCGGGTTCTGGATCGGCCAACAACCGGGAGTAAGCGTCGACGATGTCGCCATCGCGCTCAGCGACAGGTAGTGCCCCAACCAACCGTTCCCACTGCTCAGGGAAGAAAGCCGCCGCGCCTCCTCGGAACAGCCAGTCGAACTCGGCGCTACGGCCGGTCGTAATGCCAAACAGGACGAGCTCGCTGACCCGGCTCGGGTGCTTTTCGGCGTAGGCGAGTGCCAACGTACAGCCCCACGAGCCACCGAGCACGAGCCATCGCTCGATCGCGAGATGCTCGCGCAGCAGCTCGATGTCGGCGATGAGATTCGCGGTGTTGTTGTTGGCGAGATCGACGTCGTGATCGCCCGCGTGCGGCCTGCTGCGTCCGCAGTTGCGCTGGTCGAAGAGCATCATGCGATAAACGGAGGGATCGAATAGCCGGCGGTGCCAGTCGGTGCATCCCGAACCGGGGCCGCCGTGCAAAACGACGGCAGGCTTGCCGCGCGGGTTGCCGCATGCCTCCCAGTACACGACGTCGCCGTCGCCAACGTCCAGCATCCCGTGTTCGTACGGCTCGATCGACGGGTATAGCGGCCCCTCCGAAGCTGGACGCGCCTTCATTTCCCTATTGGCGCATTCGCCTGTAGCATCAGTTCCTCGACTGTGTGCGACCCCGGAGGCCGCTCCTGCCGGGCCGCTTCAGCGGTCAGCCGTTGCAAGAGCCGGTCGTACGGCGTGGGGACCCCGTGAAGCGCCCCCAGCAGCGCGATCTCGCCGTTCAGGTAGTCCGTCTCGACGCTGCCCGCGCGACGAGCCAGGCTCTGCCATGTCGAGCCGCCTCGCCCTTGGCCCTCGATCGGCCGCAGCTTCATGGCCGACTGCGCACGCCGCTGGTCCATCTCGCTCCCGGTCGCAAAATCGATGCCCGCTGCTTGGAGCGCGGCGATGCCCTCCGCGCGAACGGCGCGCACCAGTTCACCCGCCGCCGCCTCGAGTCCACACAGGGCCTGGACCGCGTTCGCCAGGTTCTCGAGCAGCTTCCCGTACTTCAGACGCATCACCTTGCGGTCCAAGCGCGCGTCGAAACCCGCTTCCGTCAGGTCTCGCGCGATGTGCTCGCAGCTTGAATCGGCGCCACCCGGATAACAGCCAATATCCAGAATCCCACCGACCGGAGCAGCGTTCATAACGACTTCGCCGGGCGTCAGGTGCATGGCGGGGAGCATCACCATCATGGCATACACGCGGGAGAACCTCCGGAGAGCCATGCGCTCGTTCGCTACGCCGTTTTGCGCGCACACGACTCGGATGTCCCCGGCCGCCGCTGCGAGGTTATCGAGCGCCGCAGCCGTGTGCTGCGACTTTACCGTCAGCATCACAAGGTCTTCGGGGCCCCACTCAATTTCAGACGGGCGAGCAAGCGCCGGGACCCGCATCGTAGTCGCGCCGTCAGGTGTCCCCACCGTCAAGCCATCGCGCTGGATCGCTTCCAGGTGCGGGCCGCGCGCGATCAGGACAACGTCATGTCCGGCCTCGAATAAACGCCCGCCGATGCTGCCGCCGACCGCGCCCGCGCCGTAGATGATGTAGCGCAAGTTCCCGCCGTTAGCCCTCGGATGATCCGCGCGACTTACCCGCATTCCGATACCCCGGAGGATAAAGGTTGGACCGGCCGCCCGATTCCCAGCCCTCCCATGGATCGTAGTCCGGGTCCGGCGGCTCCTCTCCTGGGCGCTCGCCTTCCGGGACGTGCCGCAGGTTTACGCGAATGCGCGTCCAGGTAGTGTAGCGCCCGCGCATAGGGTCGACGAGGACATCGTCCACCTCGAGCCGCTTCGCAGCCTCAGCATGGCGCGCCTTCCAGCGCTCGAGGCCGGCGAGCGCGTCCTCTTTGTGCTCGGCCTTCGCTATGGTGATCAGCGGATACTTGGACTGCCTTCGCCCGCCCGGACGGGCGCCCGTCTGGGCGGGGCTTGTCGCCCGCGTCTCGCCCCGAGGTTTACCCGAAGGGGCGCCCTTCTTTCGGGAAGGCATCACGCGCGGCGGCTCGCCCGGCTTCTTCTCGTAGTGCGGCGGCCAGGGAGCGTCGCCGAGACCAGCCGCTTCCTGCTCCGCAGAAAGTTCGAGCAGTTTGTCGAGGGAGCCTGCGGCCTGATCGATCCCGGCGGCCGCGTCGCCGCGTTCGGCGAAGCGCGTCGGGGCCGTGACCAGCGTGAACGCCGTCGGGTCGCAGTCAGCGACCTCGTCCCATTCCAGCGGCATCGAGACGCGTGCGTCAGGCGTCGGCCGCACCGACCAGGCAGAAGCGACTGTGCGGTCCTTTGCGTTCTGGTTGTAGTCGATGAAGACGCCGTGGCGTTCTTCCTTCCACCACTTGCTTGTCGCGAGCGCGGGAGCGCGCCGTTCGATGTCGCGGGCGAGCGCGAGGGCGGCGCGGCGTACTTGATCGAAGGTCCAGCGCCGCTCGATGCGGACGTTGATGTGCATCCCGCGCGAGCCAGAGGTCTTCGGCCAGCCGCGCAGGCCGTGCTCCTCGAGCGCCTCGCGGGCAACCAGCGCCACGCGCCGGACGTCCTCCCAGACCACGCCCGGCCCGGGATCGAGATCGACGCGCAGTTCGTCGGGGTGGTCGAGGTCGTCGGCCCGAACCGGGTGCGGGTGCAGCTCCAGGCAGCCGAGGTTCGCCATCCAGGCGAGCGCCGCGGCGTCCCGCGGCACCACTTCCGATGCCGTACGACCCGAGGGAAAGCTGATCGTTATCACTTCCAGCCACGGCGGCCGTGAGTCCGGCGCGCGCTTCTGGTAGAAGAACTCCCCGCCGACGCCGTTCGGATAGCGGACGAGCACGTTAGGCCGGTCGGCGGCGCCCCTCAGCGCACCTTCGGCGACAGCGAGGTAGTACTTCGCGACGTCGAGCTTCGTGTGCCCCGCCTGCGGGAACATCACCTTGTCCGGGTTGGTGATCGTCACCTCGGTGCCCGCGGCTTCGAGAACGGCCGGCTGCGCCTTCGCCATGCGCACAGTCTTGCTTGAATTAGGAGCAAGGAGCAAGGAGCCAGAACGCTAAGCGCCGGCTAACTGCGCGGCCAGCAACGTGACCATTGCCGCCAGACAGACGATGTGTGCGCGGAAAATGCCGCGCGCAAGCTCGCTCTGGACCGGCGGGGGATCCCGCCGTCTCCCCAGGCGCCGCGCCTGACCGAAGATTCGCGCCGCCGCCAGGCCGATTCCGAGAAGAGCGGCCGGGATCGACACCAAGCTCACCCATAGCCGCTCGTCGCCCCAGATCGCCTGCACGACAAGCGCGACCAGGAGCACCAGCATCGTCAGCCCAACGAGCCGGCCCATCGGCGACGCCGTCGTCGTCACGCGCCGGTAGTATCGAGCGATCGAATCGAGCGCTTCCTCCGGCACCTCGGGCGAGCGGCGGTAGCGCCAGACCTGCACGTCGAACATGAGGTCGAACCAGAGGACGGCGATGAGGAAGCCGGTCGCCGCAGTGATTGCGGGTGTCAGCTATCCGCCTCACCAGCCGGCTGCAATGACCATGCCGACAGGTCTGCCTGCGCGATCCTGGCCGGCTCGGCGCCTCTTCGCCGCCAGAACGCCTTTAGGAACAGGTGTGTCGCCTTGGAGACCAGCCGGAAGACAGGGTTTCGATCGATCTCTCGGTAACGAATCACGATCCGTGTGCCCTGATCCCCCAGCGGCGCGAACTCTATGGTCTCGATCACGGGTCGAGCCATCACAAGGGCGCCGGCGGCCGGTGTTTTCATCCGCGCCGTGAAGTACGAGAAGGGACGCCAGTCGACGAACTCGCGGAAGGCCATGATGGGCCCAGGCCCGTGACCACAGTGCGATTTCGCCCCGGCCCCGAGGCGTCCCTGCGCGTTGGGCTCCTCCGCGTCGGGGTTCTTGTCATACCGCGCGGGCAGGCCCAACGCTGTCGTTCGATTGGGTCAACGACATACTGCCAGGCGGCCGCCGGCTCTACCGGCACGTCGATGATCACTTCGAAGTCTGCGTCTGCGGCGCTAACGTACAGGCGGCGGCCCTCTCGCATCGCGCTGAGCACGGGGTCGAGATAGTGCACGCCCCCCTCTATCGCACCAAACGACTCGTAAGTCTCGGTATGGCGCGGCAGCGTGAATGTCTGTGGCAACCGCTGTAGGCACGCCTTAGTGAAGAACGCGTAGGCCTGANNNTGTCCGGTCCAGCAAGGTCCTCCCGCCCGTCGTCGCGCTCGATGACAAAGCTACCGTGGTGCGCGATGAACTTGAGGCCGAGCGAACCGATCGCGGCACAGGCGTTGCAACGGCAGGTCGTCGCGCGCGCCATATCCAGCAGGCGGTTGGAGAAGTCGAAGTAGCATGCCTCGATCAGCTCTACGAGCCGCTCGCCTTCCCGGAATGTCTCGGCGTCCGCATAGCAGAAGACGGCGTCACCTTCCAGCTTCACGAACCGCATCGGCGGCACCAGCCGCTCGCGGATGTGGTCAGTTCACGAATGATCTCGTGTGAATGCTCTAGCTCCGTGCCGGTCAGAAATTCGGTGTAGCCCGAGATATCGGCAAGGACCAGATATCCCTCCCGCGTCCCAGAAGCGCCCGGTCTGCTCATTCCCGCCAACGCACCTCGAACAGCCGCGCCGGATTTTGGACAGTCATGGTTGATCCCATAGCGCGAATTTTACACGTTTATGCGATAATCTCTGCCGCCAGCACATCATGAGGTGACACGATGGCCTACTTCCTCGCCAAGACCGATCCGGACACGTACTCGCTTGATGACCTAAAGCGCGACGGCAAGACCGAGTGGGACGGCGTGCGCAACCCGGCCGCCGTCAACGCCATCAAGGAGATGAAGCCCGGCGACACCGCCGTCATCTATCACACAGGCGACGAGAAGGCGGTCGTCGGACTGGCCAAGGTCGTCTCTGAACCGAGGCCGGACCCGAATGACGAGCGCTCCTGGGTCGCCGACTTCGAGTACGTCAAGCACGCGAAAAAGCCAGTCACGCTCCGCCAGATCAAAGAGTCGCACCAGTTCGACGACTGGGCGCTCGTGCGCATCGGCCGCCTCAGCACGATGCCGGCGCCGGAGAAGTTCTGGGACTGGCTCCAGAAGCAGGGGGCGTTCTAGGCGGCATCCGTTCGGCGTCCCGCCCGCGTACATTCGACAAGAGGCGTTCGATGACCCTCAGCCAAGGGAAGCTCAGCAGGCGGGCATTTCTATCCGCCGGCGTCACAGCCGCCAGCGGCACCGGCGCCGCGCTCGTTTTCGGCTGCGGCGGAGGCGGTCCGAGCGCCACTCAGGCGCCCAGCGCATCCAGCCGGCTCGCCGCAGGCCCGCGCACGGGCGGTCAAATTACGATTGCCCGCCTCCTTTCGGCCTTTAGCCTGGATCCGCACACCGACGAAACGGCCGCGGATATTACCGAGTTAATCTACAGCCGGCTATATCGATGGGACAGCGTCAGTCAAATCGCGATCTTCAACGACCTGGCGACGGCCGTCGAGATCCCCGATCCCGATCACTCGCAGTTCATCGTCCACCTGCGGCCAGGGGTCAAGATTCACTCCGACCCGGGCAACCCGGGGAGCGGCGGTGAGATAACCTCCAACGACTGCAAACAGAGTTTTATCCGTCACGGGACGTCCATTACTGCATCGGACAAGCGTCTGAGCCTACTCGTCTCAGGAACTAACTCACCCGATGGCGGTGCGCTGGGTGCCGCTTTACAAACGCCTGACCCGCTGACGTTTTCGTTCAAGCTCAGCCGCCCGTTTGTCCCAGCGTTTTACCAACTTGCGAAGCCCGAATGGGCGATCATCCCGGCCAAGGTAATTGAGAAGTATGGGGGCAGCTTCTCGGGACCGCAGGCCCTATTCGGGAGTGGCCCATTCATGCTGGACGAGTTCCGCGGGACCGAGAGAATCGTGCTCGTCAGACATCCCGAGTACTTCCTTAGCCCCCGGCCATGGCTCGACCGGATCGCATTCGAGGTTGAATCAAGTCACGCTTCGCAGATTTCTGGCCTGGAGGCCGGCCGCTACGACGCAATCGCCGCCTCAATCGGTAGAGACAAATATCGCGAGTTGAAGGAGGACGCGCGGTTTACGGCCTCGCGCACCCCGACGCTATTCAACCCGTCCCTTCACCTCAGGATCCGGCCGCCCTTTGATGATGTGCGTGTGCGCGAGGCGATCGACCTGGCGCTGGACCGCCAAAAGTTCATCGTCGCCATATGGGGCGGCGAGGGGAACTACAATGGCCCCGTTGCCTGGCCACTCGCACAATGGGTGCTGCCGCAGGACGAATTGCGGCGTCTCTACCCAAATGATCCCGCACGGGCGCGTGCCCTGTTGGAGGAGGCCGGTTACGCCGATGGTTTTGCGACGCAAATGACCATTCCAAGTGCCGAGTCGTCCGCCGTCTTCGACATTAGGGAGGCAGCGTCGCGAATTGTCGCCGATCTCTCGCAGATAGGCGTGACAGTGACAATCGACCAGGTGGACCTCGGCTCCTTCGTCGCCAACGTGCTCGTCCCCGGGAACTTCGAGATGGCCTTTTCCCCTAACCTGCCATACGACGAACCGGACCGGCCCCTCGCCTTCTACACCACGCGGGGAATCACCGGCGTAGGCAATTGGAACAATTACACCAATCCCGAAATCGATGGGCTCGTGGAGGCGCAGGCCCAAGAGTTCGCTCAGCAGCGACGCCGGGACATCATCTATGAAGCCCAGCGGCTCATGATTAAGGAGCACGGCCCGCAAATAACCCTTCCAAGCGGCTACGAATACCATGCGCACTTGTCGCGCGTCCACTATCCTTACGAAGCCGGCGAGGCGCCTTCGCCGGGTGCCGGGCCGTGGGGCGCAGATATCTGGACCGAGGCAGCCTAGGACGGAGGAGCCGTGTCATCGCAAGAAGAAGTCTTCGACAGCCCCGTCGGCTGGGTCGCCGACCACATCCGTGGTTACGTCGACAGCGAGGGGGAGAAAGGACACCGCTGGCGCGGCGCGAACACGCTCCTCCTCACGACGCGCGGCCGGAAGTCCAGGAAGCTCCGCCGCACGGCGCTCATCTACGGCCGTGACGGCGACCACTACATAGTGGTCGCCTCGAAGGGCGGTGCGGAGAAGCACCCCAAGTGGTACCTCAATCTAGTCGTCGACCCGGCGATCCAGGTGCAGGTTGGCCCGGAGAAGTTCATGGCGCGAGCCAGGACGGCCTCGAGCGAGGAGAAGCCCGCACTCTGGCGGCTGATGACCTCGATCTGGCCCGACTACGACAGCTACCAGCAAAGGACTAAGCGCGAGATTCCGGTGGTAGTGCTGGAGCCACTCGCGGACGATTAGGCTGCGACGGCGTGCCGATGCCGTTAAGCCGGTAGGCTCATCCCCGGGATCTGCAGCTGCTGTGGCGGGCGGACCATGATCTCGTTAACGCATACGGTTTCCGGCATTGTGACGGCATAGATAACAGCCTGCGCGATGTCGTCCGGGCTCATCACGAACTGGCGCGCGACGCCCAGGACGCGGTCGAACACCTCCGGCGGCAGGTGATCGCCCGGGCTTATCCCCCACTCTTCCGGGTTCAAGCCAAACATGCGGCCGATGGCGAACAGCCGCTCCTGGTCCAACGTGCGCACGAGATTGGTCGCGACAGCTCCCGGCATGATGGCCGTCATGCGAATGTTCTTGCCCTGGAGCGCGAGCCGCAGGCTCTCGGTTAGCGCCCCGGCTGCGTGCTTGGACGCGGCGTACATCGGGTCCTCCGGTTCTGCGTAGCGCGCGGCGACGCTCGTCACGTTGACGATATGTCCGCCCTTGCCCTTCATCACCCGATAGGCCTCGCGGCAGCCGAGCGCCAGCCCGATGACGTTCGTCTCGAGCGTGTCGCGCCATTTCTGCACGTCGCCTTCGAGAACGTTATCGAACGGGTTCACGCCCGCATTGTTGACCATGATGTCGAGCTTGCCGAACTCCGCCACCGCCGAATCGACGAGCTGCGCCATCTGCTTCTCGTCCCTGACGTCCGACGGGCGGACGACGGCCTTCGCACCGTCCGACGAGATCGCCTTCGCCGCCTCGTCCATCGGCTCGCGTTTGCGTCCGGAGAGCACGGCGTTCGCGCCCTCCGCGCCGAGCGCTTTTGCGATCGCCAGCCCGATGCCAGAGCTGGCTCCGGTCACGACAGCGACTTTTCCATCTAGCTTGCCCATGGGCTCCTCCTTGTTGCTCGTTCCGCTGCTTGGGGCGCGTCCGCTATTGCTCTTGAACGACCTTTTCCTTGGACTCGCCCGCATTCTTGAACAGCGAGCCTGCAATCCGTCGCACCGCAAAACGCGGCGCCATGCGTACGAGGCCCGTGGCCAGCGTCCGGTTCATTGCTCCCGGTATCGCGATTGCGCGCCCGGCCGCCGAGGCCGTCAAGGCGCTCGCCACTACTTGAGCGGGGGTGAGCCGGCCGCGAGCGGGCAAGCGGTCCCGGTTGATGCCCGCCACCTGCTGAAACTCAGTAAGGACAAACCCAGGGCACAAGCAAGTGACGGTCACGCCCTGCTTCTTCACCTCCTCATGAACGCCTTCCGAGAAGTGGAGCACGAACGCCTTCGTGGCTGCATAGGTCGACATGTACGGCACCGGCTGGAAAGCGCCGGTCGATCCGACGTTTATGACGTTGCCCCTCTTGCGCTGCACCATCGGGCCGAGCGCGGCATGCGTAAGGCGGACAAGGGCCTTAATGTTCAGGTCAAGCTCTTCCAATTCGCGGTGAAGCGGCATTGTCGCGAACTCGCCGCGTGTCCCGAAACCGGCGTTGTTCACAAGCAGGTCGATATCGCCTTGCTCCAACCGCTTTTCCACTGAGATTACGCTCTCCGGAGTCACCAGATCCGCCTCGATAATTTCGGCTACCGTTCCCTGCTCCTGTGAGAGCTCAGCGGCCAGCGTTTCGAGCCGGTCCCTTCGCCGCGCGACGAGGACCAGGTCGTAGCCCTTCTTCGCCAGTTGCCGCGCGAACTCTTCACCGATCCCGGACGACGCTCCGGTAACAAGCGCCTTGCGTCTGGCGGCGCCCTCCTTCGGGGGGGCGTTTGCTTCTTCTGTCTCAGCGGTTTGAGCCATGCGACGACCTCCGTCCCATTAGAAATACAGGCCACAGATTATCATTCTTCGCCGAAGAAGCGGCGGCGCGCGGCTTCGTCGACGGGCGCCGATCCCGGGCCGCTGAAGAAAATGTCCGGCACTCTGGTCTGGTCCATCGCCAATTGAGGCAGGGCCTTCGCGCGTCGAGCGTCTGCTTCGGGGCCCGGCTCCATGAAGATAGCGGTAGACCATGACTCGGCCGTGTGCAGATCGAGGAACTGGCGGTCGTGACTCTCCGCGTAGGCGTGTCCGGCGGCGTTCCAGTCATCGTCCGCCGCGAGAGCATCGCGAAGAATCCTCGCGTCGCGGAGAGTGAGCGCCATTCCCTGCCCCCACGTCTGGTCGCTCTGCGCGGCCGCGTCGCCGATCAATACGACGCCGTCGAGGTACGGATGGTCGACCCAGGAGTCGGCTCCGGAGAACGTCGCGAGCGCGCCGGCCGGACTCGCTCCCTCGAAATACTCCGCAGGCATCCCCGTCTTTACGGACTCCTGGATGAAACGTGGCACCTCGCGATCACCGCTCATTCCCGGCTCACTGCTGCGGGCGCCGAAGTAGAACCGCGCCCGGCCGTCTCCCTGAGGGAACATCAGCGCTATGCGCGAGGCGAACGGATTGAAGACGGCAACGCTGTAGTCCATGGGCGCCGCTGTATTCTCAATGAGAATGCCTGCCAGCCATTGCTGGTCCGGGTCCTCCTTCGATTCAAACCCGCCCCACTTGCGCACCATCGACCCGCGGCCGTCCGCTCCCACGATCATCCGGGCAGTCAGCGATTCGCTGCGGCCGTTGCTCTCAAGCGTAACGCTGGGAGTAGCGCCGGGCTGGACACCGACGACTCGCGCGCCGTTCCTTACTTTGGCGCCTGCCTTCTCGGCCGCCTCGAGCAGCGCTTGCTGGGCCCGTGGATGGAAGAACGTCATTGGGTGCACAGCAGGAGTCGTCGTTGCCGCAAGATCTCTTATGCCAATGCTGTTACCCGCAAGGCGAGTGTCCCACCCCGCCGCGTGGTAGCCGCCGTCCGAAATCAGCGTCTCGTAGACGCCCAATTCCCGCGCTTCGGCGACTCCCCAGGGAGCGAGCCACTCCCCACGTACACGGTCCTTGAACTTTGCCTCGCGTTCGACGACAAGCACCTGCGCGCCGCGCTCGGCCATCGCCTTCGCTATTGCAGCGCCGCCGAGCCCGCCGCCTACCGTGATGATGTCGTAGTCAGGCAATCGCTCTCCTCAGGCGGGGATCATCTCGTCGCAATCGAGGTCCAGGATGGTGGCTACGCTCCGGCCGAGCATCGCCGTCACCAGCTCGACGCCGCGTTCATTCGCCAGGTCCAAGTTGCCGCCGGCGACGACCGGATAGACGAGGCAGAACATAGCGGAGATCCGGTAATCGTCGAGGCATTGATCGAAGCTGTATCCCGTGACACCCCGTTCCAGCAGGATCTCATGGTAGCGGTGGAGAATCTCCATCTCGATGGCCCTTCGGTCCTCCGGGTTCACGCTCTGGCTGAGGAAATACGCCACGTCATAGGGGCCGCGTGCGCGGAGAACGATCTGCCAGTCGGCGACAGCCATCTCACCATCTTCGCCGAAGAACAAGTTGTCGTAGCGGAGATCGCCGTGGACGATGGTCCGGGGTGGGGACGCAAAAGCGTTTTCAATGGCGATGATCTTCGTCCTCAGCCGCTCCGCGATAGCCATTGCGCGAGGCGAGAGACGCTCTCCAAAGTTGCGCGTGAAGTTCTCCCAGCCATCGTTATATGAGGATTCCGCGAAATGGTTGATCGGATCGTTGCCGTAAGGAATCCAGTCGAGGCGCGGCGTGTCGACTTTGTTCCACCAGGTGGCGTGAAACGGCGCCATATTCATGATCGTCGTCGTCGCCTCATGGCGCGCGCACCCCTCGATCTGGTTGCCGCAGCGGGCGCTTCCGAGGTCCTCCATCAGGAGCATGAAATCGTTCGTCTCTTGGTCAAAATGGCTGAAGTACCGGCGCGGCGTCCGTAGCTCTACTTCATCCGCAATCTGCTCGTAGAATCGCACTTCACGCTCGTAAAAGCGGAAGAGGTTCGCCAGGTCACGGTTCTCCTGCGTTGCGGCGGGGAATTTTCCGACCAGCGAGCCAGGCGCGCCGTCTTCAGGTTTGTCGTAGCTCAGCTTGAAGCGCGCGAGCTGCCCAAGGACTCCCACTCCCTGCCCGATGATCTCGTGGTCGAGACCCGTAACGCTGGCGTCTGAGATTACACCCGTCTCCCGCAATACTCCCGTGAGCCAATCGGCCGTCAGCTCGGTTGGGCCCGCCGGCAATTTCGTCTTAGCCATTCTCGCTCCCTCTCCAGCTCACTTCGAACAATCGGACCGGTTCGTCAAACCCTTTCAGCCGTGCTCGCCCCCGGTCCGTGAATCCAAACCCCTTACCGATACACAGGTCTCGCACGACGCCGGAGACGATAATCTGTCCGGCAACAGCTTTGCTGCAAGCCCGCGCGGCGAGCTGCACGGCCGCGCCGAACAGGTCATTGCTCTCCTCCACCGGCTCTCCCGCGGATATGCCGATTCGCAGCCGGACCGTATCCGAACGGGCAAGCGCTTGCTGGACCTTGATCGCACACTCGACCGCCCGTGCCACCGACCCGAATGATGCCATAATGCCGTCGCCGGTGTGCTTGATCTCCTTGCCACCGGTCTCGTTAAGGGCGTCGCGTACCGTTGAGTCATGGAGCCGTAGCATCTCCATGGCCCTCGTGTCGCCCAGGCGCTGCGTGAGCGCGGTCGAACCTTCGATGTCTGTGAAGAGCACAGCCCTGAAGGCCGTGTCCGGAGGCGGCGTTCGTCCCCTCGGCACTTCTTCAGCCGTGCCTAGGAAGCCCTCAACGTCCTTGCCTTCCACCTCGATGATCTCGTCCGGCAACAGGCCGTGGGCCTCGCGGTGGACGGCGATCGCCACGTCGGCACTCGGCGCTTCGGCCAGGCAGAAAATCTTGCCGGCCGGCTCGTTGAACCAGTAACGCAGGTAGCGGACGCCGTATTTGTCCTGCACATCCAGGTCTTTGAGATGCGCGTTCGCTAGAGCCTCCGGTGTCACACCCTGCAGTTTGTGCAGGTCCATGTAAAGCGGCATGCTTAACCGTCTCCCCCTCGCCAAGTGACCGCGTAGATATGCATCGGGTCTTCGAACCCACGGAGCACCTGCTCGCCCCGGTCACTGAAGCCAAAGCCCTTGCCCGCGGTCAGCTCCCGCACGACGTTGGACGCCAGAATCTCGCCGCCTTGGGCCTGATCGGCGATTCTCGCAGCGACGTTTACCGCCGTTCCGAACAGGTCTCCGTTCTCGGCGACCGGCTCACCGGCGTTCAGGCCGATCCGCACCTGCAGCGGCACGCCATTTGCCGGCCCACGGGCGGCGTCTCTTTCTGCGAACGATTTCTGTACTGCAATCGCACATTCCAGCGCCTGCCTTGCAGATCCGAAGGACGCCATGAAGCCGTCACCCGTCGCCTTTACCTCGCTGCCGCCGTGCGCGGCGAGCGCTCCTCGCACGATACGCTCGTGCTCCCGCAAGACAGCCCTCGCCCCTTCATCACCCAAGCGCCGTGTTAGTGCCGTCGAACCCACGATGTCAGTGAAAAGGATCGTGACAAGAGTCCCCGCGACACGTTCCGGCTGCGCGAGACGGGCATCAGTTTCGAGGCCCAGAAATCGGTCGATCGCCCGCAGAACCGAGGCCGAGTCGCCCAGAAACGGCGCCCCCGAAGCGCCATCGAGCAAGGTCAGGCTAGCGCCCGGGATGCGAGCGGCCAGCTCCTTGGCCACGTCCAATCGGAGCCATTCCAACCCAGCGCGGTGAAGGACAAGGGTTGGCGCCTTGACTTTGGGCAGCAGCGCCGAGACGTCGAGGTCCTCGTATGCCTCGATAAGCGCCTGGAGGGCCTGCGGCGTGATGCTCTCGCGAATTAGCGCCGCGAACTGCTGAGCAGAAGGTCCTTCGGACCAGCCGAGCCGCACGTGTGCTAGCGTCTGCGTATACAGCTCCCAGTCCTTGTCCATGAATCCGCGCGTCGCCTGCACCTGAGATGAGCGAGCGTAGTCGCCGCTTCGGGCATAGGTGCACCACAGGATCAGGTGCGACACTCTCTCCGGGTGCCGCGCCGCGTAGGCGATCGCAACGGGCCCCATGTGCAGGACGCCAAACAGAGCCACCGTCTTTAGCTGAAGCCTGTCCACCACGGCCTCGAGGTCGGCGACGAGCGCGTCCAGCGAATACTCCTCGACGTTGCGGTCGGACATGCCGATCCCCCGCCCGTCGTAGCGGACCAGGCACAGTTCCTTCGCCAGGCTGTCGTACCAGCGGCGGTATTCGGGAATCTGCCATTCGCGCTGGATATGACTGCTCCGGAACCACGGCATGTGCACAAACGGCATCCCCTCGCCGATCGCCCAAAAGGCGATATTTACGCCGTCGTCCGTAGTGGCGTATTGAATTCGGGGCTCCATAGCGCGTCCTATGCTACACGATTCGTCGGGCGCCCTAACACCACTTCCGAACGGTTTCCTGTATACGGAAATGTTATGGCCGCAAGCTCACGCTGTAATGAGAACGTTATACCCTAGGTGGCAGAATAGCCCAGTCCCTCAGAACCAGGTCAAGCGTACAGTTGCGTTTGGCGCTTAGGCGGGAGGTTTTATGGCACGCGATGACGCTGCTCTTAAGGACTGGTGCCGCAGTCGGATCCACGACCGGTACCGCGAAGCCTACCGGCTGACATTGGAGGTGGGCCTGCAAGCCCAGGAGAAGGAAGACCTCAACACGCTGGCCCAGACGATGGACAGCCTTGACTCAGCTATCGAAGTACTCGAACGTGCGCGGAGAGAGCTGGTAGCGGTCTGACGCACGATGGCGGCGGCCCGAAGATAGCCGGCTGCTTTTAGGCCGAAAGACGCCAAGGTCCGGCGCGCGAGAGGGCGGGTTTCCCGCCCTCTTCCGTTCTAGATAACGGCGACCGCTTCGATTTCGACCAGCATCCGCGGCTCCGCCAGCGCAGAGACCTCGACGATCGAGGACGCTGGTCGGATTTGGCCGAACACCTCGCCATGGGCCCTCGCAGCTTCTTCGAGACAAGAGATGTCGGTCAGGTATATGCGCGTTTGTACGATATCGCTGAGCGAGGCGCCGGCTTCGATGAGCGCCTCCTCGATGTTCGAGATCGCCTGCTTCGCCTGGGCATAGACATCGCCCTCGCCGACCAGCCGCCCGTGTTCGCCCCACGCGACCGTGCCCGAGACATACACCGTATCGCCAGCGCGGACAGCCCGCGAAAAGCCAATCTTCGGCTCGTACGGCGACCCTGAAGAAATGCGGCGGCGGTCCGTCAACTATTGCCTCTTGTAGGTACCGGTCAGCGCCGTCTCGCCGAGGATTCGGCCTTCCATGGCCTTGAGCAGGTCCTCTTTGGAGGCGCCCGGATCGAGGTTCAACATCGCATCGAGTGCATAAAGCCTGAAGTTATAGTGGTGAGCGTTGCCTCCCGGCGGGCAGGGTCCTCCGTAACCGTTATCTCCAAAGTCGTTGCTGCCCTGCGCTGCGCCCTCGCCGTTGGCGGGCCGGTCGGTCTTTTCCACACCCTCGGTAAGGCCGCTCGCCTGGTTGCTGATGTTGTATATCACCCAGTGTGTATACGTCCCGCCGGGCGCATCCGGGTCGTTCATGATCAGCGCGAACGATTGTGTCCCGTCCGGCCCACCCTGCCACTTCAGCGCCGGCGAGACGTCATCGCCGTCGCAGGTGAAGCGCGCCGGGATCGATCCGCCGTCTGCAAAGGCATCGCTCGTCAGGGAAAATGCCATCGCTCCCTCCTTTGGTGTAGCCGTTAGAGCCGCAGAGCTTCGCTCGGGGCTTGTTGTCGTGGTTGTGCTAGCAGGCTTATCATCGCCTCCACATGCCGTCAGCATTATTGAGAGCACGATAGCGAAGAGCACAACTAGGAGCCGCATCGAAGATTAGCTTATCCCAGCTCGAGCGCAACCAGCGTGCCCCGCTGGAGCCAGTCACGATGGGACTGACGAATGCGCGATGGCGAAGGAATCGTCCAATCGACGATGGGGACATCAAAGTAGTCGTACGGCACAACGGTCTCGATGTACAGCTGCTCAGCGTCCCGGCGTTCCGCCTCGTCTGTAATTTCGCGCAGCATTACACCGCGCGTCCGGATACCGAGCCGGACCTGCGCCTTGGGGTCTGCCCGCAGGTTCCTCAACCAGTCGGATTGGGCGCCCAGAATCGCCACGCCGTATAGCGTCTGGCCGTCGCGGATCGCTCTAATCGGCCGGCGGCGGCGCTTGCCGGTCCGGCGGCCGGTCACTGTGAGAAGCGCGAAACCATGCGGCACAGGCAGCACACGAAAGAAAGCGGGAGGCCCGCTGTAATTGGCGAGCTTGTGGAACCAGCGGCTCTTTGCGAACGGGTTGGCCATCGGGCTATTCGAACATCATCGCCGGTGGCGAACGAGGGGCTTCGAGTCCGAGATGCGCGTAGGCGTGGCGCGTAGCAACGCGCCCGCGCGGAGTGCGCTGGAGGAACCCGACCTGCATCAAGTACGGCTCGTAGACGTCCATGATCGTATCGGCCTCCTCCGAGATCGAGGCGGCGATCGTCTCGATGCCCACCGGCCCACCGTCGTACTTTTCGATGATTGTCCGCAACACTTTGTGGTCGACATCATCCAGACCGAGGTCGTCAATGTCCAGCCGCGCCAGTGCCTCCCCCGAGACACCCGCAGTCACCTTGCCGTCGGCCCGCACCTGCGCGTAGTCCCTCACGCGGCGCAGCAAGCGGTTCGCCACGCGCGGCGTCCCCCGCGAACGTCGGGCAATCTCTTCCGCGCCGCTCTCGTCGATCGGTACCTTCAGTATCTCGGCGTTGCGGCGGATGATTGCGGCGATTGCGGGCTCATCATAGAAGTCGAGCCGGTAGACGGCCCCGAAGCGGTCGCGGAGCGGCGGCGAGAGCATCGCGTAGCGTGTGGTCGCGCCGACCAGTGTAAAGCGGGGGATCGAGAGGCGCACTGACCGCGCGCCCGGCCCGCGGCCGAGCACGATATCCAGCGCGAAGTCCTCCATCGCCGGGTAGAGCACTTCCTCGGCGGCGCGCGGCAGGCGGTGGATCTCGTCGATGAAGAGCACATCGTGCTCCTGGAGGTTCGTCAGGATTGCAGCGAGGTCGCCAGCGCGCTCGACGGCTGGGCCGGACGTGACGCGCACCGAGACGCCCATCTCGGCGGCGATGATGTGCGCGAGGGTCGTCTTGCCGAGGCCGGGCGGGCCGTAGAAGAGCAGGTGGTCGAGCGGTTCGTCGCGCCGCTTGGCGGCGTCGATAGCGATGCTGAGGTTGTCCTTGAGCTTCTCCTGGCCGATGAATTCATCAAGCCGCCGGGGCCGCAGCGTGACGTCGATCTGCTCGTCGTCGTCCCGCGGCTGGCCGGAGATAATCCGCTCCTCAGTGGCCATGTCGTTCCTCAAATCGAGGATTGGGCGCGATGACCCAATCTCGCAGCCAGAGCCGAAGACGTTCGCGTAAGCCCATCGTGGCCTCTTGCTGCAGAGGCGAATGGAACGCCCGCCAGTGCTCCGCGTGTCGCAGCCGAGATTGCCTGTTGGTCATCGGTGCCCAACAACTGGTAATCAAACCCTCTATCACGCGGGCAGCCAACGCAATTAACGGTGGCAGTAACGCAATTGATGCAGTGACTATTGGAATCGCGATAAAGAAAATACCAAGCAGAACTGCCGGGCCGAAGTACAGCACACGCTCCCAGCGATGCCAAGCCGCCGGATTGAACAAATAATCCCGCCCCAACCACCCGAGCACCGTTGCCCCAACACCTATTACGAGCGTGAGGATTACAGCTACCGTTCGCCCGCCTCCTTAGAATGCTTGTGCTACTGCCGCGATTATAGGCTCTCGCAGGTCGGCAGTCCATGCGGTAAATCCAAGTCCAGTTGCAGGGACCCGAATAAAATGATACTATGTGCCCTGAGAGTTGGATTTGCGCGGCCACTAATAACTGGACTTTAAAGGTTAATTCATGCAATCAAATAAGCTAAAAGATAGCCCAGTCGGCGGACTCGTTCCAATTGCGGATGGACATCGTGCGTTCGTACCCAATTCGCTTCCACGTTCAACGGAGTTGAGTCCGCCGCTTATATCCCAACTGGACAAAGCGTCGCTCGCGGTCGGGACGCTTGCCGGGGTGGGAGAGACTTTGGCCAATCCTCATCTGTTGATCCGGCCCTTTCTCAGGCGGGAGGCAGTGCTATCCTCGAGAATCGAAGGAACACAGGCCTCAATTTCGGACGTTTTCGTCTTCGAGGCTGCCGAGCGCGCTCGCACCGCAGATACCCAGGAAGTGGTCAACTATGTGCGGGCGCTAGATCGCGGCTTGGAGCTTCTGAATGAGCTGCCCATTTGCTTGAGACTCGCCAACGAACTGCACTCCATGCTCCTCGAGGGCGTGCGAGGCGAGGATAAGTCGCCTGGCCGAGTGCGAGCAATACAGAACTGGATCGGCTCCGGCGGAACGCTAATCGGAGACGCTCGGTATATTCCTCCACCGCCCGAAATGGTGTTGGACCTCATGACCGATTGGGAGGGCTTTTCGAACGAAGAACTGGAGATGCCCGTATTGGTTCAGTGCGCACTGATGCATTATCAATTCGAGGCGATCCATCCCTATGTCGACGGCAATGGCCGAATCGGCCGACTACTCATCACACTTTTTCTGTCCGAGAAGCGAATTTTACCCACGCCATTGCTCTATCTGAGCGCTTTTTTTGAGAACAATAAGGACGAGTACATCGACCATCTTTATCGCGTGAGTGTTTCGGGGCAATGGGAGCCATGGCTTAGGTTCTTTCTCAGAGGAGTCGAGGAGCAGGCAAGAGATGCCCTAACTCGCTCACGACGAGTGCGCGAGCTTCACGAGAAGTACCGCAATGCGTTGCAAATAAGGAAAGAATCGGCAAATGCCTTTCGGCTGCTGGATTTGCTGATGGAAAACCCGTTCACGACAGCACCGCGTGCTGCGGCGCAATTGAGCGTTACGCACGCTGGAGCACAAGGGATACTAAATCGGCTTGTGCAAGCGGCTATATTGACACCGGTCTCTGGGATGTGGCCGCGAATGTACACCGCCCGGGAGATTCTGACGGCAATCGAGACGCCAGTGGCCTAGGCCACCTATGCGGCCTTCGCCTCCGCCCCTACCTCTTTCACCAGCGCTACCGCTCGCCCCAGCGTCTCGAGCCGCTCGTTGAGCGTGCGGCCGTCAGGCTGAAGGCGCAGCGTCGTGACGCCTGCGTCCCGGTACTTGCGGATGCGCTCGCGGACCATGTCCTCGGTGCCGAGCAGGTTCGTCTGGAGGACGAGCTCGTCCGGCACGAGCGAGGCGGCGCCCTCGCGGTCCCCTTCGAGCCAGCGGTTCTGGACGGCGATCGCCTCCTCGTCGTAGCCGGCGCGGCGGAAGGCGGCGTTGTAGAAGTTGTGCCCCTTCGAGCCCATCGCGCCGAGCGTGAAAGCGATCCCCGGCCGGTGCCGCGCGAGCAGCTTGTCGAGATCGTCCGAGAAACCGACCGCGCCACCGACAGCGAGGTCAATCTCCCCGAAGGAACGCCCGGCCTTTTGCGCGCCCCGCCGGATGTGCTCGAAGAATACATCCGCATGCTCCGGCATGAACGAGGTGCCAAGCCAGCCGTCCGCGACCTCGCCCGTCAGCTCGAGCGAGTTCGGGCTGAGGGTCGCCAGGTAGATCGGGATGTCGGGCTGCGGCTTGGCGCGCGAGCGGATCGCTTTACCCTCGCCGCCCGGAAGCGGTAATCGGATAATCTCGCCTTCGTACTGCGACTTTTCGCCGCTGCTGAGCAGCCGCACAACGGCGATCGTCTCTGCCAGGCGCTTGATGGGGCGAGTGTATCGCACACCGTGCCAGCCCTCGACGACCTGAGGCCCGCTCACGCCGAGACCGAGCAGGAAGCGTCCGCCCGACATCGACTGGAGCGTCATCGCGGTCATCGCCAGGTTTGCCGGAGTGCGGCCGACGGTCTGCAGGATGCCGCTGCCGAGCTTTATCCGTGAGGTCTTCGCCGAAAGATAGGCCAGCGGCGTCGCCCCGTCGTGCCCCCACGCCTCCGCCGACCAGACGCTATCCACGCCCATACGCTCCGCCTCAATCACGTACTCGGAGAACTCGTCCCAGTTCTCGTCCGTCGTCAGGCCGACCCCGATTGCGGTTTTCATGCTGCTCCTCCTTCTCGATTGCGAGCGAATCATACGATTTTGTACCACTATCGTGTAGAGACGACTCGTAGACGCGTCTCTAAGCGCCCCCGCATTCCAGACCATCCCGCTTTCAAAACCAAGCGCGCTCGTTGTATCATCCTGCCACTAACACGAAGGAGAATCTTATGCCGTCCGAACTGAACTTCACGTCCGCCCACGAGCTCGCCCAGCGAATTCGCTCTAAGCAGCTCTCTCCCGTCGAACTCATGCAGGCCTGCTTCGACCGCATCGACGAGACCAACGAGGTGTTGAACGCCTGGACGGGGATGCGCGACCGTGACGAGCTCCTCGCCGAGGCTCGCGAGATGGAGTCGCGCATCATGAGAGGTGAGGACCCGGGCGCGCTGGCTGGTCTTCCATTCGGCGTAAAGGAACTCGAAGACCTGGCGGGC
>VBJT01000189.1:7061-11537 GCA_005880075.1 Chloroflexota bacterium | reverse complement strand
CGATAGCGAGGCCGGGAATCAGTACTGGCTAGACTTTCTAGGCGATATGGGATACTCGCCCGATTGGGACCCGCGAGGATTCTACCGGAGGATTGGCGATGTGCGATTTGCCAAATTCGGCGGACCAGACGGTTACCTGAGTTATCTCCGAAACGACTTAGGATTTAGGCGTATTTGACGTGCTGTTCGACGCGAGAGGGAAAACGAGAAACAGGGAACCCAATCCCGTCCATAGAAAGCCAACAGTACCAAGACGAATTGCAGGTATAGGCTGCAGCAGCGATACCAGAGGAGTCTGACAAGCGATGACTGACACCGAGGCCATCCTTCACGCTGCCCAGCGGGCGGGCGCCCAGCAGGCGGAGGTCTTCGCCGTGCAGTCGGGGGAGACCCCGGTGCGGTTTGAGGCGAACCGGCTGAAGGAGATCAACGCGAGGCAGACCAGCGGGGTTGCGCTGCGGGTGATCGTAGACGGGCGTATCGGCTTTGCATCCAGCACAAAGCCGGGCGATGTGAGTGAGCTGGTGGCGGCCGCAATGGAGACGGCGCCGTTCGGACCGGAGGCGCATCTCGAGTTTCCGCGGGACGGTGAGGCGCCTCCGGTCGACGTCTTCGACGCAGCCGTCGAATCGCTGCCTGTCGACGACATGATCCAGGCCGGGCAGTCGCTGATCGATGCGGTCCGCGCTGTCGAGCCGGAGTTGCTATGCGATGCTTACGTCCGCCGCGGCGGATCAACGGTGACGATCGCAAACACGAACGGCGGGCAGGTCGCGTATCGCGGGACCGGGTACTCAGCGTGGGTGAACGGCACGCTCATCCGCGGGACCGACATGCTGTTCGTTGGTGATGGGGATGCGTCGTGCCGGGCGCAGCTCGACCTGAAGGCCGTCGAAACTAGCGTGATCAGCCAACTCGAGAACTCGCGACGGATGGCGGAAGCGCGAACTGCGGAGTGGCCGGTAATCTTCACGCCGTTGGGCGTTGCATCAGCGCTGATCGGGCCGTTGACGATGGCGTTCTCCGGTCGGCTCGTGCACCAGGGCCAATCGCCGCTCGCCGGCTGTCTGGGCAAGGCGATGTATGACGTACGCCTGTCAGTTTCGGACGACGCCACCCTGCCTTACCGGCCCGGATCGCGGCCGCTCGATGATGAAGGGGTGGCGAGCCGCCGAAACTCGCTGATCGAGAAGGGGATCGTGCGCGGCTTTCTGTATGATTTGCAAACCGCGGGCCTGGCGAAGGCAGCGTCGACGGGCAGCGCCGAGCGGTCGCTTGCAGCTCAGCCCTCGATTTCAACCTCTTCGGTGCTAATCGACGAAGGCGAGATGCGCTTTCAGGAGATGGTGCGAAGCGTGAACGAAGGTCTGGTCGTAGAAGAATTGATGGGCGCTGGCCAGGGGAATGTCATGGGCGGAGACTTCTCTGGGAACGTGCTGCTCGGTTATAAGATAGAAAACGGAGAGATCACCGGCCGCGTGAAAGACACAATGGTCGCTGGCAACGTACACCAGGCACTGGGGCGACGGGCTGCGATTGGCAGCGAATCGCGCTGGGTCGGAGGGTCGGTGAGAACGCCTGCGCTATTTTTCGAATCGCTTACGGTCTCCGCCAAGTAGCATGGACGAAGCGAACGGCTCCGCGAGCTCCGACGAAGCAGGCTCCTCGCAATCGTTCGACCAGTACCTGCGGGAACTGAGCGACCCGTCCATTAAATTGAAGACTGCTGGACTGTCGGCGCTTTCGGCCCTCGACACTGCACAAATCGCGCAGCTCGCGGAGGCTTGGCCTCAAATAGAAGTTGGGCGTCGCCGCGAGATGGTGCAGGAGTTGCTCGATCTGGGAGAGGACAACGTGGAGTACGATTTCGATGCGGTGTTCTTGCAGGGGGCAGGCGACGAGGACCCGGGAGTGCGGCTCCATTCCGTGCGTGGCCTCTGGGAGCACGAGGGGGTAGGCCTAATACCAAGACTGCTCGAGCTCATCCGGAAGGACGAGGATGCGGCGGTGCGGGCGGAGGCGGCGCTGGCACTCGGGCGTTTCGTCGTTCGCTCGGAAGAAGGGCGGCTGCGGGAGCGGTACTTCAAGACTGTGGAATCCGGTCTGCGAGAAGTAATCTCGAACGCCGATGAGATCGAGGAAGTGCGGGCGCGGGCGATCGAGGCGATCGGCCCGCATGATGCCGCCTGGGTGCGGCAGGCAATCAGCGAGGCATACGAGAGTGGAGTTCGCCGGATGAAGGTAGCGGCGGTGCACGCGATGGGTCGGAGCTGCGAGCCCCGCTGGCTGCCGCTACTGCTGCGGGAGTTAAGCAACGAGGAGGCAGAGATCCGGTATGAGGCGGCTATTGCGCTCGGGTCGCTGGGCGACCAAAGCGCCGTCGCAAACCTCGTCGGGACGCTCTCAGACCCGGACGAGGAGGTGCGGGGGGCGAGCATCGCGGCGCTGGGAGAGATCGGCGGGCGGGAGGCACGCGAGGCTCTCATGGAGATCTCGCGTGAGGGCTCGCCGGCCGCGAAAGAGGCGGCAGTCGCTG
This sequence comes from Chloroflexota bacterium, assembly GCA_005880075.1. Lineage (GTDB taxonomy): Bacteria > Chloroflexota > Dehalococcoidia > SM23-28-2 > RBG-16-64-32 > CF-163. The sequence continues at coordinate 9,001 of VBJT01000189.1, read as the reverse complement.
CGCTGGCCGAGATAGACTTCGAAGAGGACCCTCTCTCCTACAGGTATCGGTTCTAGCGTATGCCGAGTCGGAAGCGCGGGCCTTCATCAGTCCGCCATACCTCAAAACCGCGACCACAACCCGTCCAGCGCGCAGTCTCGGCCGGGGGGATAGTTTACCGCTTAACGGACGGCGCCGCCGAGTTCGCGATCTGCGGACGGGATACGGACGGTGTCTGGGGGCTGCCGAAAGGTACGCCGAACCCAGGTGAATCGCTAGAAGAGACGGCGTTGCGGGAGGTATCTGAGGAGACGGGGCTCGAGGTGCGGCTCGTCGACAAGATCGGGGTGATCGAGTACTGGTTTTCGCGCGAGGGCGTCCGCTACCACAAGTGGGTCCATTACTACCTGATGGAGGCCATCGGCGGCGATACGTCTAAGCATGACGTCGAGTATGATAGGGTCGAGTTGGTTCCGGCGGAGGTCGCCCTGCACAGATTAACTTTCAAGAACGAGCTCGAGGCCGCCCGTAAGGCAAAAGCGATATTGGAGAGCAGGTGTTGAAACCTACGCCCTCCGACGATGTTGTCGCGCGCGGGCGAAGGGCGATTGTACGCCGCAAGCGGGCGGGTGATGCTGAGGACGAGTACCGCTGGCGCAGCGACCCGGACCTTGCGCAGTTCGATGCGTCGCGGCCCGTGCAGGCGCCGTACGAGAGCTACGAGCGCAACTGGTCGTTCGACTTCCGTTTCACGGACATGTCGAGGCGGTCATTCGCCATCGAGGACGAGCACGGCCGGCACATCGGGAACGTGATGTACTATAACATCGACACGGGGCGAGGCGAGGCCGAGATCGGGATCAGCATCGGCGAGCCGCGCTGCTGGTCGCAGGGCTACGGCTCAGACGCGCTCGAGGCCGTCGTGCGGGGCCTTTTCACTGCTAGTGACCTCGATCGGCTCTATCTGCATACGCTGGACTGGAACGCGCGAGCGCAGCAGGCGTTCCGCAAGGTCGGCTTCGAAATTTCTGGGACGTCGTGGCGGGATGGGCACACGTTCGTCGTCATGGAAGTGCGGCGGGGGTGGCTGGAGCAGCCGCGGGTGCCTGTTGAGCGGCCGCGGGTAGCCGTCTAGGCCCTCAGTCAACTCAGAGCAGTCAATCAACGGGGATTCGTATTCGATGTTTGATTGTCGGCGGCGGTTTGCTCGTGGTTTTTGATTGACGGGCGGCGAATTCTTTCGTTTTGCGAACCTTCGTATTTGGTGTCTGTTGGTGAAGAGGTTCTCTGGTTGATTGAGCGACGTGCAAAGCCTTGAGTGAAGCGGTCAATCAACTGCGTTTGGCGAACTGCCCGGTTGTTCATTGTGGCGATTTCATCGTAGCGTGTAGGCTGCTGAAGTCTAAGGGGTCGATGGCACTCGTTGGCAGGCGATCGTCCTGGATTGAACGGATGAGCAGAGGGTGGTGGAGCGCGTACTGGGGTGATCTCCCGTAAGGTGCGTTGGGGCGAGGCGTCAGCGAGGTTGAGTGGGGGCCAAAGCGGTTCGAGGTCACGAAGATGAAGCCCGGCGGATGGCGTTCTTGTTGCCTCGCCCCTACGGATAGTGCGCGTGCTCCGTGGTGCGGGTATGCTACGGCGTACCGAAATGCAGGAGGGCGAGATGCGATTGTCGAAGCCGCGGGTGGCGCCGGTGCGGGACGAGGAGCTGGGTGACGAGGGGCGGGAGTTCATGCAGACGGTGTCGCGCGAAGGGCGGGTGCTGAACATCTACCGGACGCTGGTCGCGCATCCGAAGCTACTCAAGCGCTGGGGCGTGTTCGGCACACATGTGCTGTACAAGAGCACACTGCCAGCCCGGGAACGTGAGCTTTTGATCCTGCGGACGGGGTGGCTGTGCCGCTCTGAGTACGAGTGGGGGCAGCACGTGATTATCGCTCGCGGCTGCGGCGTTACGGACG
>VBJT01000189.1:0-7036 GCA_005880075.1 Chloroflexota bacterium | reverse complement strand
GACGAGCTACACAACGACTCGTTTATTAGCGATGCGACATGGACGGCTCTTTCGGAGCGGTTCGATACACAGCAGATGATCGATGTCATATTTGCGGTCGGGCAGTACCACATCGTGTCGATGGCGCTCAATTCGTTGGGGGTGCAACTGGACGACGGAGTGCAGGGGTTCGCGTGAGGCGAGCGGATTGTCTGTCAATGGATTGTGGGAACGGATTAGCGGATGGCGGGCCGGCGTTGATCGAGGTTAGCTGATGTTAGCCGCGTTGCAGGCGGTGGCGGACAGACCTGAAGGTCTGTCCGTACGGAGGTCGGGCGTGACGGAACGGGCGTCGACGGTCATTCGGAGGGGCCTGGGCGAGGCATCAGGCGTTGTGCGAGGACGTAGGTCATCGAGTGGGAAGAATGTAGTGCTTGATCGGACGGTGACCCGCATGCCTCGCCCTACGGAACGGTGTGCGCGTGATGAGGCTTGAGGGTAAGACGGCGATCGTGGTGGGGGCGGGGCAGACGCCGGGGGAGACGATCGGGAACGGGCGAGCGACGGCGATACTGTTCGCTCGCGAGGGCGCGCGGGTGTTCCTGGTCGACCGGGACCTGGAGTCGGCGGGGGAGACGCAGGCGATGATCGAGGGCGAGGGCGGGACGGCGGTGGCGTTTCAGGCGGATGCGGCGCGGGAGGCTGACTGCGAGGCTATGGTGGAGGCGTGCCGGTCGGAGTTTGGGCGGATCGACATCCTGCACAACAACGTGGGGATCGGGATGGGGGATGCGGGGCCGACGCACCTGAGCGAGGAGAACTGGCAGCGGATCATCGACGTGAACCTGAAGTCTGTGTTCCTGACCTCGAAGCACGTGCTGCCGGTGATGCGGGAGCAGCGGAGCGGTGTCATCATCAACATCTCGTCGATCGCGGCGGTGTGCTCGGTGGGGATGCTGGCGTACAAGACATCGAAGGCGGGGGTGAACGCGCTGACGCACTCGCTGGCGCTGGGGAACGCGCGCTACGGCATCCGCGTGAACGCGATCATGCCGGGGTTGATGAATACGCCGATGGCGATCGAGACCATCTCGCAGGTGCGTGGCGTTGAGCGGGAGCAGCTGGTGCGGGAGAGGGACGCGCAAGTACCCCTGAGTGGAGGCATGGGGACGGCGTGGGACATCGCGTACTCAGCGCTGTTCCTGGCGTCGGACGAGGCGAAATTCATCACGGGGGTGGTGCTGCCGGTGGACGGGGGGCAGAGCGCGCGGATTGGCTGACACAACCTTCCCTTAGACTGGGCGCATGAGGTTCGAGATCCGGCCCGCGACGCCTGCGGATGAAGAGGATGCTCTTGACCTGCTCGAGCAATTGTTCGAGCCACCGGGCGCCGTGCCGCCCGATTACACGCGCGAGCGCGCATCGACGGCGTTCCGCTGGGCTGTGGAGCAGCCAGACGCTGATGTGCTCCTGGCGTTCGACGGTAATGAGGCGGTAGGTCTGACGAGCGTGTATGCGGATATCCAGTCGCTGGGATTTGGACCGAAGTGCTGGCTCCAGGACATGGTAGTAGACAAGGAGCGACGGTCGGAGGGCATTGGCGGCTTACTGATGTCTGCTGCCGAGGACTGGGCGCGAGGCCAAGGCCTAACTCATATAGAGCTGTCGTCCAACAGCGCTCGCGTCGATGCCCACCGATTTTATGAGCGACAGAGATTCGGACGGGCGACAGCGTTCCTGAAATGGCTTGGTTAGAGAGCGCTAGTTGCCGATGGATGACCGGCGCCCGGAACCCATCGCGCGTATCGCAGTCGGTTGACTGTTCACGTTCGAACGGCTACTGTGTGTTCCAACGGGGATAGCTCCCCAGACCCTTTTGGGAAGGAGGCTCGCCGGAATGAGAAGAATCCAGGTCAGCGTTACCGCGGGCGAGCCTTTGTCTTCCGCGCCGCTCCGTTAGGTCTTACGACCAGCGCGACTTCCTTCTGAAGCGACACCGGTACGTCCGCGCGCATCATTCCGTCTTTGCGTGATAAGGAGAGTACCTGTGCTTCGAAAATCTTATGGCCCGGCCGGCCAACCGATGCCCCTCATACCCGAAGATGTTGCCCGCATCGCCGAGCTCATGTCGGGATACAGTCTGCCCTGGGCGCTGTGCGGCGGCTGGGCGGTCGATGCCTGGATCGGGCGGCTGACGCGCGATCACGGTGACGTTGACATCGCGGTGTTTGAGGACGACCAGCAGGCGCTTTTCGAGCTCCTCGCCGGCTGGCAGATGATCCCGCATGAGCAGACCAAGGAGAACGAAGGCGCCGATCTCTGGGACGGTCGCCCTTTGATGATTCCGGCCCACATCCACACTCGCTCGCCGGAACTGAGCGGCCCGCTGCCGGAGCGCTTCTCCGATTCGGGCGCGCGGCTCATCTCTGCGGAGGACGGCTTCTGGCTCGACATCAACCTGTGCGAGCGCTCGGATCGCGACTGGGTCCTGGCTCGCGAGCCACGCGTCGCGCTGCCGCTTGAGAGATGCATCCGGCAGTCCGCGTGGGGCCTGCCGATGGTGGCGCCGGAGGTTATCCTCTTCTTCAAGGCGACGTTGTACGTGGGGACGAAGAACCACCTGCGCCCGAGGGATGAGGTGGACTTCACTGCGCTGCTGCCGCTACTCTCGGATGAGCAGCGCGTGTGGCTGCGGGAGGCGGTGTCGCGGGTGTATGTGGGGGAGCATCCGTGGGTGGAGCGGATGGCGATTTGAACTCCGATGCCTTGCTCAGCGTAGCTGACGCTTGAGTGGCAGCTCCCGGATGCGCTGGGCCGTGGCGTCGAAAATGCCGTTTGCGATGGCGGGGGCAACGGTGACGAGCCCGGGCTCGCCGGCCCCAGTGGATGGGTCGCCGGGATCACCCGCAAGTACGACTTCGATCTGAGGTGTGTCCGTGATGCGCGGGACCTGGTAGCGGCTGAGGCCGCTGTTGAGCACGATGCCGTCGCTTATCTCGATGGCCTCGTACAGCGCAGCGCCCAGGCCCATCATCGTCGAACCCTCGACCTGGTTGCGTACACCCTCAGGGTTGACGACAAGTCCGCAATCGATTGCCGTGACCACCCGCCGGACGCGGACCTCGCGCGGTTCGAGCGCGAGCTCGACGCAAGTGCCGACGTAGCTCCCGACGTCTTCTCCGAGCGAAAGGCCGACACCGCGTCTCGTCGGAACGGNNNNCCGCGAGGACGCGTCGGTATCTTGGCTGCGAGAGGTTGCGCATACGCAGCTCCAATGGGTCGATGGCGAGTGTGTTTGCAATCTCGTCGATGTGGGATTCGCGGGCAAAGTGGTTTACGGCGCCCCCGAGCGAGCGGTAAGAGCCAACGCGGACAAGTGATCTTGCGCAGTACACCGTGACCGCGACGTCATTTATGGCGTAGGGCGTCTCGGCCCCGCGCTGAGCGATGTGTCCCAGCGGGCCCGCATGAATTGCCTCGCACTGCCAAGCGGTGATGGTGCCGTCTGCGCGGAAGGCGCTCTTGATTTCGATCAGCGCGGCCGGACGGAAAGTGCCTTCGGTGCAGTCTTCTTGCCGCGTGTAAGCGACGCGCACCGGGCGACCCGCAATGCGAGCGAGCCTCGCCGCCTCGGACCCTGTGGGGTACCAGCTCTTCGTCCCAAAACCGCCGCCGATCTCCATCGAAATCACACGGACGTCGGCCTCCGGGATGCGGAACATGCCTGCCAGTTCGGTCCTAAGCCCAAACGGCCGTTGTGTCCCGGCCCAGACAGTCAGCCTGTCCCCCTGCCACTCGGCGACTGCGGCGCGCGGCTCCATCGGCAGGTTGCTGATGTGCGGGGCATAGTAGGTCGCCTGAAGAACGTTCTCCGCGCGCCGGAACGCTTGCTCTACGTCGCCCGTTTCCTGCACCGCGATTGGATCGCGCTTCGTCTCAGCGAGCAGGCCCGGGATGTCGACGGTCGAACCCTTCGTCCCGCCTTCCCACGTCGCTTGCACGACAGATAGCGCACGCTCCGCGGACTCGTCATCTGAAGCGAGCACGGCCACAAGGTCGCCGTCTCGCGCGACGCTAACCACGCCTGGCATCTGTTCTGCCGCCGAGCTATCGATCTCGACCAGGCGTGCGCCAAATGACGACGCTCGGAGAATGCGGGCGAACAGCATCCTTGGTCGGAGTAAATCCTGCGAGTAGACGGCGCGTCCGGTCACTCGTGGCTCCGCGTCGATGCGATGAACGTCCGAACCCATGACGGTGAAGTCTCGCGGCTCGGTCAGCTGTGCCGCTTCGTCGATTTCGCGTTCGATTGTCTTTTCGGCGAGCAGCTCGGAGTACGTGAACGCGCGCTCTGGATCGCTCTTATAGGCAACTCGTCCGTCCGCCAAGGCCAGTTCTTCTCTGGGCAGGTCCAGCCGGTCAGAGCCGAGTTCAAGCAGCGTCTCCCGGGCAGTTGCGGCAGCCAGGCGGAGTTGCAGACCGACACGCGCCGTGGATTGGCTCCCGAATGTCCCCATGTCCCACGGCGTCCGGTTAGTGTCGCCGAGTACGATTTCGACGTCGGTGAGCGGCAGACGTAGCTCTTCCGCGACTTCGACGGCGAAGCCGGTGCGAATGTTCTGGCCGTACTCGACCTTGCCGGCGTAGGCCGTAACCCTCCCATCCGGCCGCACGACAAGCCAGCATGCCTTCGGGTCGGCTGGTTTAGTGTTCCCGTAGGCACGTGTCCCGTATCCGCTTCTCGCAGGAAACCCCGGCGCGATATCGCCGACGATCGACAGACCGGGCTCGCTCATGGCGTTTGCCCCGCGGCGCGCATCACCGCTCGCTCGATGCGCAGATATACCCCGCAGCGGCAGAGGTTACCGGCGAGGGCCTGACGCACGGCGTCGCGCGACGGGCGTGGCTCGCGCTCCAGAAGAGCGACCGCTGCCATGATGAAGCCGGGGATGCAGTATCCGCACTGCATCGCGGACTCATCGATAAAGGCATGCTGGACGCGATGCAGCGCACCGTCGGTCGCAACGCCTTCGATAGTGGAGACAGCGCCGCCTTCGACCGCGCCGACAGTGCTCATGCAAGAATTGAGGGGCTGCCCATCGACAAGGACTGTACAGGCGCCGCACAGACCTTCCCCGCAGCCGTACTTCGTCCCGGTCAGGCCAAGGTCATATCGCAGATAGCTGAGCAGGTTGCGCCGGGGGTCCGTGAGCGCCCGCCGCTTACCGTTGACAGTGAGGTGCATTTGACTTCGGAGTCTGCTCGGCACGTCTAGTTATATCGGCGCTTGCACGGGGCGCCCCGGCACCTCGAGGTCTGGCGGCGGCGGCGCCGGGTTCTGGATGCCGGCGACGAGCTGGTTGGGCGGGAGGAACTGGAGCTCTTCGACGATCCATTGGCCGTCTAGGCCAACCCGAGTTGCGTCATGAACTCGCTCTGGTCGAAGTAGAGGTGCTCGGATATTAACTCTTCGCCGCCGATTTCGTACATAGACATCCAACGCATCTTCACCGGCCGACCGGTCGGTGGCACGTCACCGTTCGGCGTGCGAAGGATGCCCGTGTGGGTTCCTGTGAGGACGCCTTCCGCTGCGGCCAACGAACCCTCCCCGATAGAGCGAATAATCTCAAGACGCCCGTCCGGGAAGGCCTCCCAGAAGCCACCGAGGAAGCCGAGGACCTGGTCTCGTCCGCGAAACTGTCCGCCTGGGGCTACAATCTCCGCGTCCGCGCTCCATGGTTCGGCTTCGGCGTCTTTCGCCCCGAACGCCTGCACGTGACTCTCCACGACGCCCTTCGGGTCAGTCATCTTTGTCCTCCTTTCGTCCTCTGCCTCTGATCCAGTGTGGTTGTCATAAATCGCCTGGTAAAACCCTGGATTCTCGATTACCCCGTTGCGGCGGACTGCGCCGGCCGGCCGGGGATTTCGAGATCCGGTGGTGGCGGGGCCGGGTTCTGGACGCCGGCGAAGAGGAAGTTCGGGGCGAGGAACTGGAGCTCTTCGACGGTCCACTTGCCGTCTTTCTGTATTTGGCGGATGGGGGACTCTTCCTGGGCGAGGGAGACGGTGCCGCCGGAGACATGGAAGATCTTGCCGTTGACGTTCCAGGCGTCGTCGGTGCAGAGCCAGACGGTCATCGGGGCGACGTGCTCGGCGGTCATCTCGGTCGGGCGGTTGGCGGAGCTGGGCTGGGGGCCCATGCCGCGGGCGGCGCGGAGCTGTCGGGTCGTATCGGGGACCTGGGCGACCATGCGGGTGAAGGCGCCGGGCGCGATGCAGTTCGTCGTGACGCCGTAGCGACCGAGGTCGCGAGCGACTACGCGGGTTAGGCCTGCGATGCCCGCTTTGGCGGCGCCGTAGTTGGCCTGCCCGGAGTTGCCGCGCAGGCCGGAGATCGAGGAGAAGTTCACGATGCGGCCGTAGCGTTGCTGTCGCATGAGCTGGGAGGCGGGCTTGATGGTGTTGAAGTGGCCCTTGAGGTGGACGTTGATGACGGCGTCCCATTCGTCTTCGGCCATGTTGAAGATCATGCGGTCGCGCAGGATACCGGCGACGTTGATGAGGATGTCGATGCGGCCGAAGGCGTCGACGCACTGGCGGACCATGTTCTCGCCGCCCTTGGCCTTCGAGACGTCGTCGTAATTGGCGACGGCGTTGCCCCCTGCGACCTTTATCTCGTCGCGGACCTGGTCGGCGGGGCCGGCGTCGTGGCCGGTGCCGTCGACGTTGACGCCGGGGTCGTTGACGACGACGCTGGCGCCTTCCTGCGCGAGGAGCAGGGCGACGGCGCGGCCGATGCCACGGCCTGCGCCGGTGACGACGGCGGATCGGCCTCTTAGTTTGTCAGTCATGGTTACCTCCGGGCGTTGATGGAACGCGAATGGCGCCGATGGGCGCAGATGATTGGAGATGATGTGGCCTGCAGTAGTACGCATGAAAAATGCGAAACAAACTTGAACCGCATTCTTGGTAGCGAGGGGCGTTCGGAGTGCGGTGTCGGCGGACAGACCTGAAGGTCTGTCCGTACGGCGTGTGGGTGGATGCGCCGCCGGTCAGC
>VBJT01000188.1:1446-10926 GCA_005880075.1 Chloroflexota bacterium | reverse complement strand
CAGGCGTCCGGAAGCCGCGCGAGCACCGCCTCGGCGTCCTGCGGGGCGACCACGAGGACGAGCCCAAGGCCCATGTTGAAGGCGCGATACATCTCGTCGTCATCGATGCCCCCGCGTTCCTGGATCGGGCGGAATATAGCGGGGACGCGCCAGGAGGCGCGGTCTATGCGGGCGCCGAGACCGCCGGGGAGGATTCGCGGGACGTTGCCGGGAATGCCGCCGCCGGTGATGTGCGCTATGCCGTTGAGTGCCAAGTGCTGAGTACCGGGTGCCGAGTGAAGAAGAGGGCGGAGGTCGTTCAGATAGCTTCGGTGGTGTTCGAGGAGGGCGTCGCCGAGGGTGGTTTCGAGGCCGGGGTAGTTGGACTCAAGGACGGCCCGCTCTTCGGCTTGGTCGCCGCCCATGCCGACATTGAAGATCTTGCGGACAAGTGAGTAGCCGTTTGTGTGCAGTCCATTCGAGGATAGTCCGATGAGGACGTTGCCTTCTTCAATCCGCGAGCCGTCGATGACCGAATCGCGCTCGACGACGCCGACAATAGCGCCGACGAGGTCGAAGTCGCCTTCGGCGTAGGTGCCGGGCATGTCCGCGGTCTCGCCGCCGAGGAGCGCGCAGCCGGCTTCGTGGCAGCCTTCTGCGACGCCGCGGACCAGCGCAACCTTGGCGTCATCGCCGAGGCCGCAGTTTCCGATGTAATCGAGGAAGAATAGTGGCTCGGCGCCGGCCGTCAGGATGTCGTTGACGCAATGGTTCACCAGATCGTGACCGAGGCCCACGTAGCGGCCGAGAAGCGCCGCGAGCTTCACTTTCGTCCCGACACTGTCGGTGCTGGCGACGAGGACCGGATCGCGGTATTTCCGTCCGAGCTCGAACAGGCCGGCGAAGGGGCCGATGTCGGCGAGGACTTCAGGGCGACGGGCGACCTTCGCGGCTTCGGCGTAGCGTGAGATGAGCGCCTCGGCGGCGTCTACATCGACTCCAGCCGCCGCGTAAGAGGGGCGCGGGGGGTTCGTCACACTTTTATTATCGATGACGCGCGGGTCTAACTGCGATGGCGCAGCGCCGGATGGACGTAGCCGTGGTGTGCCGCCGCCCGTCCTACGAGAGCCTCAGGATGAGCGGTTCGGAGCGCCCTCGAAAATCGAGTCGACGAGCGCCTAAACCGTCGGCTTGATGTTCGGGTTGAGGCGGAAGAAGTTGATCGGGTCGTACTTGTTCTTCAGTTCTTCCATACGCTTGTAGTGCGCGCCGAAGCTTTCCTTGACGCGCTGCTCGCCCTCGTCCATCAGGTAGTTGAGATACGTGCCTTCCTGCGCCCACGGCTGGATGGCGGCGTCGACCGCGCGCACCCAGGCGATCTGCTCATCGTCCTCGCTGGCATCCGCCCACTGGCCCAGCATGTGGATGCCCCACTTGGCGCCGCGCCAGCCCATCGCCGTCGCGTCGTCGGACACCCGATGGACCGCTCCGCCGAGCGGCATGACAATGACGGCCGTCATCGTCGAGCGCGGCTCCGCAGTGGCAGTAGTGAGCGCGTCGATCGCCTCGTCGGGAAGCTCGGGGAGCATCTCCGCCTTCCAGTACTGCTGGAAGCCCGGCTGGTTGCCGGCCTCGATCAGCTTCTGAACCTCGACGTAAGGCATCGGCTGCGTCATGTTCATTACCGGCCCGAGGTCCAGGATAGGCTTCATCGCGGCTGGCCCATCTTCCGGCTTCCCCGTGTAGCAGACAACGACCGCGACGATTGGCATCCCGTGCATCGGCTCAGGCACAAACTCCTCCGGAGGGGCGCAGAGGAGCCCGACAGCGCCGCCGAAATCATCCTTGGCGGTCTCCATGAAGTCGCGGTAGGCTCGGATCACCTCGCCCGCCCGGAAACGCGGGAAGACGAGCATGCCGCCGAAGACCGTCGGGCCGATCTCGTGCAGGCGATATTCGAACTTAGTGACGATCCCGTAGTTGCCGCCGCCGCCACGCAGGCCCCAGAAGAGGTCCGAATTCTCGCTCTCGCTGGCGTGGACGATATCGCCGCTGGCGAGCACCACTTCGGCGCCGAGCATGTTATCCACCGTGTAGCCGAGCTTGCGCTCGAGCCAGCCGGAGCCGCTGCCGAGAGTGAGGCCGCCGATGCCGGTGCTCGGGACGCGGCCGCCGGTCACGGCGAGGCCGTGAGCCTGCGTGGCAGCATCCACCTCTCCCCACTTCGCTCCGCCGCCCGCGACGGCCGTCTTGGCCTGCGGATCAACCTTTATCTCGTTGAGCAGCGCGAGGTCGATCATGAGGCCGCCTTCGGTGACCGCATGGCCAGACGCGGCATGTCCGCCCCCCTTCACCGAGACGAGAAGGTCGTGCTGGGCCGCGAATTTCACTGCGGCGGAGACATCGGCGGCGTTCGCCGGTTGGGCGATGACCGCTGGGCGGCGGTCGATCATGGCGTTGAAGATTGAACGCGCAGCGTCGTAGCCATCGTCGCCGTCGCGCAGAATGCGGCCACTGAAGCCCTGCGCGAGCTGGTCAACGGCGGCATTGTCGATCGTGGGCGCTTGCGTCATGGGATCCTCCTCTTTTCGCGTGTAATGCCCCCAAGGGCTAGAAACTTCGGGCTACTCTAGATTAGCGCACTGGCGTAACAGATGATATGCGATGGGCGGCACAATAATTTCCGAATTGCGGTTCTGGGTGCAGTCTGATCGTCTAGCGGCGGTCTTCTTCCCAACTCCAGGCGACGCCGACCGGCACACGCTTCCCACCTCGACCGGCGCGCTCGAAGACGAGCTTGTCCATCTGGAGTTGGACCGGCATCGGGTATTCGCCGGTAAAGCAGGCGGTGCAGAAGCTGTCCTTCGGCTGCTCCACGGCGCTCATGAGGCCCTCGATCGTGAGGTAGGCGAGGCTGTCGGCGCCGATGTGCTGCCGTATCTGCTCGATCTCCTGCTTGGCGGCGATCAGCTCCCACTGCGTAGCCATATCGATCCCGAAGTGGCAGGGATGGCGGATCGGCGGCGCGCAGATGCGCATGTGCACCTCTTTCGCGCCGGCCTTGCGCAGCATCTCGACGACCTTCGGCGTAGTGGTGCCGCGGACGATTGAATCATCGACGACGACGAGGCGCTTGCCTTCAATGACCTGTCGCATCGGATTGAACTTCAGGTAGACGCCCTGGTCGCGCATGCGCTGGTCGGGCTGGATGAAGGTGCGGCCGACGTAGCGGTTCTTGACGAGCCCCTCGGCGCGGCGGCCGTGGCGGAGTCCGGCACGCCAATTACCAAGTCGGCATCCACCGGCGCCTGGCGCGCCAGCTCGCGGCCCATGTTCATGCGCATCGGGTGGAGCAGCTTGCCGCGGATTATGCTGTCGGGGCGGGCGAAGTAGATGTACTCGAAGACGCAGAGGGCGTTGCGCTTCTTCTCGACCGCCTGCATCGCGTGGAGGCCTTGTTCGTCGATAACGACCGCCTCACCGGGCTCCACCTCGCGCACGAATTCAGCACCGAGGTGGTCGAGGGCGCAGCTTTCGGAAGCGACGATCCAGCCGTTGCCGTTTAGCTTGCCGATGCAGAGCGGCCGTACGCCGTAGGGGTCGCGCATTGCGATGAGGACGTCGGGCGTGAGGGCGACGAGGCAGTAAGCGCCGGCCAGCGCCTTCATCGTGTTCGATGCGCGCTCTAACCAGTCGGCGCCCGGGGCGGACGCTAGCATCTTGGCGGCGACTTCAGTATCGGTGGAACCGGTGAACTCGTGGCCCTGGCTCTCGAGGTCGTAGCGCAGCAGCTCCGCGTTGATCAGGTTGCCGTTGTGCCCCATCGCGAGCGGGCCGTGCGCGCCATCGACGCGAACAGGCTGGGCGTTCTCCTTGCGGCTGGAGCCGGTCGTCGAGTAGCGCGTATGACCGATCGCGGCGTGGCCGGGCAGGTAGCCGAGGTCGTTCTCCTCGAAGACTTGCGAGACGAGGCCCATGCCGCTATGTAGGTGGATGCCGAAGCCGTCGGCAGTAGCGATGCCGGCGCTCTCCTGACCGCGGTGCTGGAGGGCATAGATACCGTAAAAGGTGATGCGGGATACGTCTTCACCGGGCGCGTAGACGCCGAATACGCCGCACTTCTCTCGCCAGGTCTCGCCGGGGGAATCGAAACGCTTGCTATGCACTAGCAATGCCTGCCGAGTGGGCAGGAAACGATGGGTGATAGACGCAATGCACTAGCTGGGATAAACATAGTGATTTGCTCCGCCTCGCATTGGAATCTTACCATGCAGGGAAGTGCCGTCTCAAGTCCAATGCCGAGCTGCACTGATGAAACCTAGCCGATTCCAACTGTTGCCGCGTTAATTCAAACTTCCCGGACAACGTGTAGCATAGGATGTGGAACGATGGCACCGCCCCAGACGCAGCAAGAGAGTCCGACCCAGGAGCGCGCCTCGCAACAAGGCCTGACAATCCAGACGAGGCGCCTCACCAAAGTCTATCCGGGCGGCACGAGAGCAGTAGATGCACTCGACCTCGAGATTGAGGACGGCGAGTTCTTCGGTCTGCTGGGACCCAATGGTGCCGGAAAGACGACCACGATCGGGATGCTCACTACCCGAGTTATTCCGACAAACGGCGAGATGTGGATCGCGGGCATCAACGTCCGTGCCCGCCAGCAGGAAGTCAAGAGGATAATCGGCGTGGTCACGCAGTTCAACACACTTGACCGGCGGCTGACTGCCTGGGAGAACCTCTATCATCACGGACGCTATTTCGGTCTCAGCCGGAGCGACTCGCGCCGCGAGGCGACCCGCGTGTTGGAGCTAGTCCGGCTGGAGGAGCGCGGAAAGTCGCTGATGGACGAGCTTTCGGGCGGCATGCAACAGCGGCTCTTGATCGGCAGAGCGCTCGTGCACCGGCCGGAAGTGCTATTCCTCGACGAACCGACTACCGGCATCGATCCTCAGGGCCGCCTGGCGCTGTGGGACATGCTGCTACAACTGCATGGAGGAGGCGGAGCATCTTTGTCAGCGCGTGGCGATCATGGACCACGGGAAAATCCTCGCGATGGGATCGCCGAACGAATTGAAGGGCTCGATCGGAGCGGAGACAATCATCACCCTTCAGGCGGAGCCGGTCACGCCCTCTTTCATCGGCGCGTTAGAAGGCATCTCTGGGGTCCGCTCGGTCGACGAAGGTCCGCGAGGCCTCCAGGTTCTCGCCGGTGACTCCCGCCGGCTGATACCCCATATTGCGGAGACCGCTCTGGCACAGGAGGTCGATTTGAGTGATATCTCCGTGAGCACGCCGACCCTCGAGACCGTGTTCATGCGCCTTACGGGAAGGGAGTTACGAGATTGACCACCGAGGCAGCCACTCTCCAGGTCCGGCCGCGCTACACCTTGCCGATGGCGTTCATCCAGCCGTTCGTGGCGATGATGGAACGCGACCTACGGGTCTTGAGGCGTGATCTCGTCCCATTTCTCGCTCGGACAGCCATGCAGCCGTTCCTGTTCGTATTCGTGTTCACCTACGTCCAGCCGAAAATCGGAGCGGGGGCGCCTGGATTCCAGGATGTGCTGGTCCCGGGATTGATCGCTTCGACCGTGATCTTCCAGGGCATCCAGGCCGTGGCCATACCGCTCGTGATGGAGTTCAGCCAGACGAGGGAAATCGAGGACCGCGTGATGGCGCCGCTCCCGGTCTGGGGCATTGCCGCGCAGAAGATGACCTTTGCCTTCTTGCAGTCCCTTCTCGTTGTACTCGTGGTCTTTCCGCTCGTCTACATCGTTCCGGTGAACACGCCCCATCTCGACGTCTCGCCATTCGTCCTGCTGACGATCATTCCTCTGGGCGCCATACTCTCAGCGTCTATGGGACTGCTTATCGGGACCGCCGTAAACCCAAGGCAGATCACGCTGGTATTTGCGCTGATTGTCATGCCCTTGACGTTCCTCGGCGCCGTGTATTATCCGTGGTCGCAACTTGAGGCAATCCGCTGGCTGCAGGTAATAACTCTCCTCAACCCGCTGGTTTACCTAAGCGAAGGGCTGCGCGGGGCCTTGACGCCGCAGTTCGGGCACATGAACTATGTTGCCGTTTACGCCGGGCTTATTGTTTGCTGCGTTGGCTGCACCTGGGGCGGCGTCCACATGTTTGCGAAGAGGGTGTTGTCGTAAGCCAATCGACCGCGGCCATCCGCTGGCTTGGATGATACCGAGGTAGCTCTTAGGAAAAGCCTGCCCGAGATTCGCGCGCGCCGCTGTTCGGGTGATGTCCGGCTAGTCTTCTTCGATGTAGATCGCGCGCTCGGGGCAGTTGGCGACCGCGAGGCGGGCCTTCTCTTCGAGGCCGGGCGGGACGGTACCGTCGCCGACTTCGTGGGCGTAGCCGTAGTCGTCTAGCTCGAAGAGTTCGCTGGCGACGACGAAGCAGCGGTTGTGGCCCTGGCACTTCTCCTGGTCGACTTTTACCTTCATAACTCCGGTCCTGGTCTTCCTACCACTTCACTTACCCCCGCTAGTCTAAGCTGACCTCGAGCGTGACGCTAACCCCTCCCCACCCCGGAAAAGGAAAGGTGGGGGACACCCCCACACCCCCGGCCTGCGGCGCTTCATCACGGGAACACCACGGGCAAGTTGCGCGGGCCGCGCACCTGGCCTCCTGCCCACGTGACGGCGCTCGGGTCCTCGAGGCGGAAGTCCGGGATGCGCTTCAGCCACTCCTCGATCGACAAGCGCATCTCCATGCGGGCTAGGTTCGAGCCGGCGCAGCGATGAATGCCGACGCCAAAGGCGATGTGCGGATTAAACTCGCGGTCGAGGATTACCCTGTCGGGCTCCTCGAACTTCGCCGGGTCGCGGTTGGCGGCCGGGAAATTCATGAGGACGCGGTCGTTCTCCTTCATCGGGCAGCCGCCGTATTCGACGTCCCGGTTCGTGACGCGTGCCATCGTGACCGGCGAATAGGCGCGCAGCAGCTCTTCGACGGCGTTCTGGATAATCTCCGGCCGCTCGATTAGCATCCTGCGGTCGTCCGGGTGCTGGGCGAGATGCCAGAGCGCGGAGCCGATGCTGCTCCACGTCGTGTCGATGCCGGCGATGACGATCAGCAGGCAGGTGCCGAGCAGGTGGATATGCGAGACCGGCTCGCTGTTTACTTCCGCGGCAAGGAGGCGGCTGATGAGGTCGTCGGTCGGCTTCTCGCGGCGGGCCATGATCTGGTTGTTCAGGAAGCTGAGCAATTCCATGCGGGCGGGGCCGCGAAGCTCGGGGTTCGTCAGGCCCAGCTCGAGCAGGTTCCGTACCCAGCCGGTGAATGTGTCGGCCATCTCGTGGGGGACGCCGAGCATCGAGGCGATCACACGCGGCGGGATCTGCTGCGCGTAATCGACTGCGGCGTCGGCGCGGCCGCTGTCGATGAACTTATCGATCAGGCTGTTGGCCAGCTCGCGCGTCTCCTCTTCGTAGATAGAGACGGCCTTGATCGAGAAATGTGGGAGGAGCAGCTTGCGCGCCCAGGTGTGCTCCGGCGGATCGGAGCTGATCGGCGGGGCGCGGACGCCGTAGAACGGCGAGGCCTCCGCGTCGGGCGGCGGTTGGATGGGCGCTACGAGAATCTCGCGCGAGGAGAAGTTCTCGAAGTCTTGAGCGATAGCGAAGAGGTCATCGTAGCGAGTTGGCATCCAGGAGCCGCCCCAATGCTCCGTGTGGGCGACGGGACAATTCTCGCGCAGCTCGTCCCAGATCGGATAGGGGTGGCGGACGTACTCTTGCTCGAAGATGTCGTAGTCGGTGGCCCAGTCCCGCGTCTTTGGCGGGGCTTTCTGCTCCATAGTCATACTGCGCTCCTCATTCTCTTGACAGTGCCGCGCTCACGGTTGGACCTACCGATCCAGTGACCGCGGTTGGGTGCCGCTTATTATACTGCGGCGGACCCAGTCGCAGAACCGGCGCTCTAAGGAAAGACTACGGGCATCGAGCGCGGCCCGCGGACCTGCCCGCCCGCCCACGTAACAGCGTCTGGGTCTTCCAGCCGGAAGTCCGGGATGCGCTTCAGCCACTCCTCGATCGAGACGCGCATCTCCATGCGAGCGAGGTTCGAGCCCGCGCAGCGGTGGATGCCAACGCCGAAGGCGATGTGCGGGTTCACGGCGCGATCGATGATGACCTTGTCGGGGTCGGAGAACTTCTCCGGGTCGCGGTTGGCGGCCGGGAAGTTCATCAGGATGCGCTCCCCCTCGGCGAATTTGCAGCCGTTGTACTCCGTGTCTTCGGCGACGTAGCGGGCCATCGTGACGGGCGAGTAGGCGCGCAGAAGCTCTTCGACGGCTGTCGGGATGAGCTCAGGCTCGGCGACGAGCCGCGCGCGGTGCTCGGGGTGCTGAGCGAGATGCCACAAGGCCGAGCCGATGCTGCTCCAGGTGGTGTCGATGCCGGCGAGGAGCAGAAGGAACGAGGTGCCGAGCACATGCGTCTCGGGGACCGGCTGGCCATCGACCTCAGCGTTGAGGAGGTAGGTGATGAGGTCGTCTTTGGGGTTCTGCTTGTGCTCCTGGATGCGGTCCCAGAGGTAGAGGAAGATCATTCGCCCCGCCTCGCCGCCGATCTCGGCGTTCTGCAGGCCGAACTCGAGGAAGCCGCGTACCCAGTCGGTAAAGGTGCCGGACATCTCCTTCGGAATGCCGAGCATGCTCGCGATGATTCGTGGCGGGATCTGCTGGGCGTAATCGGCGGCGGCGTCGCAGCGCCCTTTGTCGATGAAGCCATCGATCAGCGAGCGACACAGCTCGCGCGTCTCCGGCTCCCACTTGGCGATTGCCTGCACCGAAAAGGGCGAAAGCAGGAGACGGCGGGCCCAGGTGTGTATCGGCGGATCAGAGGTAATCGGCGGGGCGCCGACTTCGTAGTTTTGGAGGGCTTCCGGGATGTCCATCGCTTCGTCCCCGGCGTTCTCGCCAGCGCCCATAGGCGCAACGAGGACATCGCGTGAGGAAAAGCGCTGAAAGTCCTGAGCGATGGCGAAGAGGTCAGCGTATCGGGTCGGCATCCAGGAACCACCCCAGCGCTCTGTGTGAGCGACCGGGCACTTCTCGCGCAGGTCGTCCCAGATCGGGAACGGGTCTTTGATGTACTCGCGGGAGGAGATATCGTAGTCGGTCGCCCAGTCTTTTACGTCTTGAGGAGCTGCGTTTCCATTCGTCTTGGGCGCGGTCGTTTCCTTCTGCTGTTCGAGGGTCACCGGCGTTCCTCCTTCGGCTGTAAGCGCAACCTATCGCGTCGCTCCCAAGCTGTCAAGATTATAACTTAGCGACCGCTAAGAATGTGATTTAAGTCACAGCATTAGAGCGAAGTCGTCGGCCGAGTGTCGAGTCGAAACGGGATTGTCCGCCAGCAATTACCGAGCAGATAAGAGGGCTAGCCCTGCGGGCGTTCGTCGGCGGTCGTCGGCGCTCGTTCGTTGCCCTCTATGGCGTGCGCCTCTTCTTCGACTGCGGCCGTGATGACGACTGGCTTC
>VBJT01000188.1:0-1441 GCA_005880075.1 Chloroflexota bacterium | reverse complement strand
CTCGTCGATCAGATCCTCGCGATTTGCGGAGATCACCTGCCCGATTGGAAGCCGCTTTCCGCTCGTCTTGACGAGCACGATGTCCCAGGCGCGAAGGTCGAAGGTTGGGCGAGGGAGCCGGCGCGGCGAGGGGGCGTCGCCGAGCGGGAAGTCATCGACCTCGATGCGCTCGATCTTCCAGAACGGCACGAGTTCGACCGTCCCGAGGCCGAGGCCGAGGACCCCCTGCTGAAAGCGAACCGACTGCTTCTGCCGCTCGACGACGACGGCCGCGCCGATGATCGAGTAGATGCCCCCCATCGCGGACAGCGGGGCGAGGAGAAGGCCCGCGATCAACATGATCGCCAGCGGCGTCGTCGAGAGGCTATCGGCGAAGAGAGCGACCGCGGCGAAGAGCCCTAGCCCGATCGCGAGCCCGATGAGCGGCAGTACGACCGCACCACGCTCCGGGCGAAGGTCGATGCGTCCCTCGCGCACGATGCATACGCGCCGGTCCAGAGGGATGCGGCGCGCTTGCGAGGCCATGGCGGGAACATTGTATCGCCGCGGCAGTGACCGCCGCCTGGCAAAGCGGGCCAGCTTCCTCGAGACGCCGCCTGCGGCTACCCGGGACGAGCCGGTCGTTTGACGACTGCTTGTCCCGTCCTTAGAATTGGGCGCTGAGGTTCCCCGCCGATGCGCAAGAGCAAAGATTTCCTCGAAATTCTTGTCTGCCCGATGGACAAGTCACCGCTCGAACTGACCGTCGAGGAAGAGACGGGCGACGAGGTGATCCGCGGCTACTTCACCTGCACCCAATGTTCTGAGCGCTATCCGATCGAGGACCGCATTCCCAACTTCCTTCCTCCGGAAATGCGTAAGGCCGCGACCTAAAAGGAGACAGATGGACAGATCGCAGCGGACCGGCCTGATCATCATGATCGCTTCGGGCTTTGCCGCCGTGTTTTTCCTCTGGGCTATCCTCCGGCGAAGCTACATGGCGGTCGCCCTGCCGGTAATGAGCGCCATCGCCGCCGTCTCCGCGCTCGCCTTCTGGATCGGCTGGACGATGTTCACCGCCGAGAACGAAGAGCTGGAAGAGCTCGAGGAAGAGCTCGCCGAGGAGATGGCCGTGGAGCGCCCGGGCTCTTAGCTGTCAGCTATCGGCAATCAGCCCCCAGCCGCTCTCTAGAGACGAACGCGTCCCTCGCGCCCCGCGACGCCGTCCCATCCCGCACGCTTGATCCGCCTCACCCCGCTTGCATCCGCCGACTGCGCAAGCTTGGCGATGTTCTCCTTTCGGCGCGGGTCGAGGGCCTCGGGCGCAATTTCGGCCAGCGCAACGAGGACGAAGGCACGCTCGGCGAGTCTCGGATGAGGAACGTCCAGCTCCTCTCCCTCGATGATGCGCTCTTCGTACAGCAGGATATCGAGGTCGATCGGCCGCGGTCCCCAGCGCTCC
>VBJT01000120.1:20285-21848 GCA_005880075.1 Chloroflexota bacterium | reverse complement strand
CGGTGTTAGGAAGACCGGCAGGGAGAGGACTGGCCGACGGGCCAAACGTAACGTCGAAATCCAGGCTGGCGCCTGACCACGTAAACGTCCCCATTCCAACGCCGTACTCCCTGCTAGTGAACCGTACTTGTATTGACGACCCAGCCGCGGCGCAGGAACTATTAGCCGCCGTGCTAAAGGGCGGCCAGAAACGAGAAGCAGATGAAATTGCAGGCAGCGACAAGGCCACGACGGCCTTACTGCAGGCCTCGCCATTCGATTCGTAGGACCATTCAGTCGGAGTGATGGCTATCGCCTGCCCGTCCTTCATAAAGCGCGCCGTAACCACTGATACACCAGGACGTGAGACTTCGAGGTCGACCGTAATGTTCGAGCCTTGCCAGCGCGTCTCCGCGCAGCCAGCTTCCGGGAAACAAAGCCTGACGAGAGCACCCAGTTGCGAACACGACGGCGGATCAGCGCGCTGCGGCCACGCTACTTCGCTGGCGAACGCCTCGCGCAGAGGAGTGGGGTGAACCAAGAACTGGCAGCTTTGCCCATCGGCGTATGCCTCGCCCGTTGGTGGTGGTAGTGTGTCGAGGATGAGGGGCTGTCCCTGGTGAAGGAAGCGGACGGTTATCGTTGTAGAACCCAGTGGGATGGGTGTTCCGGCTGGTACCCCGGAGGGAGCCGGCGATGGAGTCGCGGTTTCGACAGGCATTGGCGTGGGCGACTGAGCCCAAGTGGCCGAAGCCCAAAGGGAAGTTGCTGCGGCGAAGAGCAGTGGCAGCCTCCGGGCCATGGCACTCTTAAGAACGCTGAAGCGTTTGGCAAGGATACTGAAGGCGTATTTCCGCGTAGGCGCTCATTTGTTCTAGCCAATAGGGCCGGGCGGTGCTAAAATTGGTGCCGAGTTGGGTGCTTCCTATGTCGCGCTGGACCTCGAGACGACGGGGCTCGATCTCGAAAACGACGAGATCATCGAGATCGGCGCGGTCCGGTTCGATGCTGGCGATGTCATCGATAGCTTTCAGACGCTGGTCAACCCCGGTCGCCCGATTTCACCGCCTGTCGTCGAGCTGACGGGGATCACGGACGAGGCGGTCCGCTCGGCGCCGCCGATCTGGTCGGTAGGGCCGGCGCTCGAGGATTTTCTTGGTGACTCACCGGTCGTTGGCCAGAATGTTCTCGGATTCGACATACAGTTCCTGCGTCGTGCCGGCGTACGCCACAGCGAGAGTGTATACGACACGCACCTCCTGGCCGAAATGCTGCTGCCGGGGCTGTCGGACTATGGGCTCGCCTCGCTTTGCGAGTGTTTTGGAATCGCTCAGGAGGTCCGCCACCGGGCGGTCGAGGACGCCGAGGCGGCGCGGATGCTGTTCCTGGTGCTGCGAGAGCGGTGCGCCGCGCTTGCGCCCGAGGTGCTTGGGCAGGCGGAACAGTGGCTTTCGCTGACGGCGTGGCCTTCCCGCGGGTTCTTTCGCGAGATTTCGGAAGCTGCGGTCGCGCGGACACCTGGGACGTTTGGCGACAACCGACTACCGCAGCATCCGCCGGAGCCAATTTCGCCGAAGGGAGAGC
>VBJT01000120.1:0-20279 GCA_005880075.1 Chloroflexota bacterium | reverse complement strand
GAGGTGTTCCCGGCGTTCGACCGGCGGGCGGAGCAGGAGACGATGACGGCGGCGGTCGCTCGGGCGTTCAATGTTGAGCAGCAGCTGATGGTCGAAGCCGGGACGGGAACGGGGAAGTCCCTGGCGTACCTGATTCCGGCGGCGTGCCACGCTGTCGCGAATGGTGATCGCGTCGTCGTGTCGACCGCAACGATCAATCTGCAGGAGCAATTGTTGAAGAAGGACATCCCGGGAGTGCAGCGGTTGATGGGCTGCGAGAACCGGGGAACCGGGAACAAGGAACAAGAAAGGCTGAAGGCGTGTCAGTTGAAGGGGCGGCGGAACTACCTTTGCCTGAAGCGGTTCGACGCCTTGCGGACCGCCGGGGTGATGAGCGATGAGGAGGCGATGCTGGCGGCGCGGATCGTGATCTGGCTTGCGCAGACGGAGACGGGGGACCGGGCGGAGCTGCGCCTATCGCAAGGCGAGGAGTCCGTCTGGCGGCGGCTGAGCGCCGACGAGGCGGACTGCACCAGCAGCAACAGTCCTTACGTGGTTGTGAACCATGCTCTGCTGCTTTCGGACAAGGCGACGGGCGGTCGCGTGCTGCCGCCGTATACGCGGCTGGTGGTCGACGAGGCGCACCACCTGGAGGACGAGGCGACGAGACAGTTCGGCTTCGCGTCCGGCGAGCGGGCGGTGTCTGAGCTGCTGGAGCGCTGCGAGTCGCTGCCGGGGCAGGTCCAGGCAGGGCTGCGAACGCTAGAATCGGCGCTGGGCCCGCACGCGGAACTGGCAGGCGTTACGGCGGAGCTGAGCCGGCGCGTCGGAGTGTCACGCCAGCCGGTCCGCGACTGTTTCGGGGCGCTCGCTGCCTTCATGCAGCAGCATACGATCGAGGGGTTCGAGCGAGAGCAGCGACTGCTCATCAACCGCGCGATGCGCGTGCAGCCGGACTGGCCGGAGATCGAAATCTCCTGGGAGAACCTTCGGCTTGTGCTGAACCAAGTCATTGCCGGTCTGAAGCAGCTCGAGCATTCACTTACGGCGCCAGCCGCCGCCGAGATGCTGAACTACGAGCTGATCCGGGCGGAGCTGGACTCGCTACTTCAGGAGATGCAGGCGACGGCCACCGGCCTGGCAGAGGCGCTCGAAAAAGACGACCCGGAGCGTATCGTCTGGTTGGAGCGCGAGCGCTCGGACGGCAGTGTAGTCCTCTCGTCCGTGCCGCTGGCGGTCGCGGGGCTGCTGGAGGAATACCTGTACGAGGGATTGAGCACGCTGGTCCTCACGGGGGCGACATTGCAGGCCGAGCGGTCGTTTTCGTACTTGCAGGAGCGCCTGGGGTTGGAGAATGCGGAGACGCTGGCGCTGGGCTCCCCGTTCGATTTCCGGCGCGCGGCACTGGCGCTCGTTCCCCGAGACATGCCTGAACCGGAGTGGCCGGCATACATGGACTCGCTCGCGCAGGCAATCGCGGAACTGGTGCGGGCCTCTCAGGGCCGCGCGCTCGTACTCTTTACCTCGCATTCAAGCCTCGGCGTCACGCACCAGCTGGTCGGTGAAATGCTGCGAGGCGAAGCGATCCAGGTGCTCGGGCAGGGGATCGACGGTTCGGCGAGGCAGCTCGTGCGGGCGCTCCAGTCGAACCCCAAGACGGTGCTCCTCGGGACGGCGAGCTTCTGGGAAGGCGTGGATATAGCGGGCGAGGCGCTTTCGCTGCTGATCATCCCGCGGCTCCCGTTCAGCGTGCCTTCGGACCCCGTGTTTGCCGCACGATCGGCGCTCTACGACCAGCCGTTCGAGCAGTATGCGTTGCCGCAGGCTGTCCTGCGTTTCAAGCAGGGCTGCGGGCGACTGATCCGGACGAAGACGGACCGGGGTGTGCTGGTGGTCCTCGACCGGCGGATCGCCAGCCGCAGGTACGGCGCGGCATTTCTGGGCTCGCTGCCGGACTGCCGCGTGCTGGAGGCAGCGGTGCGCGAGATGCCGGGGCTGGTGGAGCAGTGGCTCGGGCAGGCAGTTATCGGTTCTCGGTGATCAGTTGTCAATGAAGGCGCCGGCCATGGCGGCGGAAAGACGGATAGACGGCAGGCGGGTGAGCCTGCGGTCGCTGCACGAGGCCGATCTGGCGATGATCGACGCTTGGTACGAAGAAACTGCGCGGGCGGCGTTCGAGGACCGCGGGCTCGAGGAATTGCGACGTCAGTGCGCTAAAAGCGCCGGTCTGCGGGCGATCGCCCGAGCCGACGAGGACGAACCCATCGGTTTGTTGGAGTGCGAGGTGAGGGATGGTTGGATGACAGTGCCGTTCATCGCACTCGCGAAGGGGTATCGCGGGTGGGGGTACGGTTCGGAGGCGGTGCGGCTGCTCGAAGAGCGGGCGCTTCGTGAGGGGATCGCGCAGCGGTTTCGAGCAGAGGTGGACGTGCGGAACGGGCTGGGGTTGTACTTCTGGCTGCGGCTGGGCTACCGGCCAGCCGAGGAGAGCGGGTCGCCGGATACGCTGGTGATGATCAGTACGTCTTAGGCTATGAAATGCCATCGGGTAACGAGTGGTTTTGGATCATAGGTTGCGTAGCGTTCATCGTCTTGCTGGAGCGGATCTCCCGCACGCCTGTCTGGTCGCGAATCGTCAAACTCCTTGGCGGTCCGGACCCCGACTATCCGCAACCAGCCCTCGAAGATCGTGAGAACGTATTGCGTGACGGGAGGGTTGAATTTACCCGTGGGCTGCATGGTGGAACGGGCGGTCGACTACTTCTAACCAACCGACGGATCATTTGGTACGAGGATTCCGCATATAAGCTATGGCCTTTTAAGCGGATCTCAGGCGAAATAGCCCTCTCGGAAATTGCCGCGACCGACCAAGGCATCATACTGGCGCACATATTCGGCGGCCGGCGATTGTGGCTGCGCCGCCGCAGCGGCAAAGCAAAGGCGCTATGGGTCGAGGGACTTGATGAATGGATCAGGGCGATCCGAATAGCCGCTGCGAGCGCGACACAGCCTTAGCGAGTTGCATTGGGGCTGCGGGCTGTCGGTAAGCAGGATAAGGTGCCGATGGTTCGATTCAAAGAATAACGGCGGAATGTAGCCCGGCGCTTTCAAGCGCCTAGGATAAGCGGCACCTGAAGGTACAGGGCTTCATTCCTGCCGGATTCTCACAAGAGGCGATGAACAAACACGCGACTAGACGCCGCTGAACCGACCACCCTATCCTACGCGCGGGCGCTTGCCCTCCCCAGATCCCTTCGCGAAGAGGCGTCGTTCAGCGCTCAGGCGCGGTCGTCGCTCAGGATGACGGATAGGAGCCATATGCAGGACGTCTTCAAGTACATCGACGACCACCTGAACGACTCGATCGCCGAGCTGGTGGAGCTTTGCAAGCTGCCGACGGTGAGCGCTCAGAAGCAGGCGATCGCAGAGACGGCGGAGCATGTCGTCGGGATGCTGCAGCCGCTGGGGTTCGAGACGCAGATACTGCCGAAGACAGGCGGGCCTCCGAGCGCGCAGCCGGTCGTGTTCGCTGAACTGCGGGGGGAATCTCCGAAAACGCTCCTCTTCTACGACCATTACGATGTGCAGCCGCCTGAGCCGCTCGAGCTGTGGTCGTCGCCGCCGTTTCAGCCGACACTGCGAGATGGCAAGCTGTACGGGCGGGGAGTGTCGGACAACAAGGGCAACATCGCTGCGCGGGTGGCGGCGATCAAGGCGTGGCGCGAGGTGCGCGGCGAGCTGCCGTGCTCGCTGAAGTTCTGCATCGAGGGCGACGAGGAGATCGGGTCGCCGCACATGGAGGAGTTCGTCGAGGAGCACCGCGAGTTGCTCTCGGCGGACGCCTGCCTGTGGGAGGGCGGTGGTGTGACGTGGGAGGGTTTGCCGATGGTTACGCTCGGCGTGAAGGGGTTGCTCTACGTCGAGATGACTTGCGAGACGATCAACCGCGACGCACACTCATCGTACGGGACAGTGCTGCCGAACGCGGCCTGGCGGCTGGCGTGGGCGCTCTCGACGATCAAGTCGGCGGACGAACGCGTCCAGATCGAGGGATTCTATGACGCCGTGCGGCCGCCGACGATGGAAGAGCGGGCAGCGATCGAGGCGATGCCGCAGGAGGACGCGGAGACGCTGAAGAGCTTCGGGGTCGAGAAGGCGCTGACGGGCGTGACCGGCGTCGATTACATCGCGCGGCATCTGTTCGAGCCGACGGCGACGATCGATGGGCTGTCGTCGGGGTACGAGGGCGAAGGGCCGAAGACGGTGCTGCCGGCGCGGGCGATGGCAAAGATGGACTTCCGCCTCGTGCCGGACCAGGACCCGGACGACGTCCTCGCGAAGCTGCGGCGGCACCTGGACTCGCACGGCTTCGGCGATATCGAGGTCAAGACCCTCGGCGGCGAGCGGCCCGCGCGGACGCCGGTGACAGACCCGCTCGTCGGCGTCATGCGGGAGGCGATTCGCGACGCCTACGGCAGCGAGCCGTTCATCGTGCCGGCGATGGCCGGGACGGGGCCGCTGTACCCGTTCGTGGCGACGCTCGGGCTGCCGACGGCCGACTGCGGCATCGGCTACCCGGACGCGCACATTCACGCGCCGGACGAGAACATACGCATCGAGGATTTTCTGCGGGGGATGAAGGCGATTGCGGCGCTGATCGAGCGGTTTGGCGAGGCGTAGAGTCTGGCGATAGGACCGGATCCGACCGGAGCAATGGACAGGTTTGAGAACCATGTACTTAAGGCTTCAGCTGCCACGGTGGTCCGATTCTTTCTTGGCGTCTTCCCAGTGAGGCACCAAGGATCCTTAATTCTGAGTCATGATCGCCTGTATTTCGACCGTGCGACTGATCCGCCGTTAGTAACGTCGTGGGCGGACCGCCCGATCAGTTTTAACCGGGACTCGATTTTAGATGTACGGTCTGAACTGTGGCCATTGACGTTTCGTGAGGCCCTTGCGTGGTTCTTTGCACCCTGGTACGCGTTTACCCGCGAGCGTCTTGGGGCAAATCTGACCGTCGCGACCGAGGCGGTCAATTATCATTTTCGAGTGCGCGATCCCGATGGGTGGTCGAAGACGCTACTCACCTGGCTCGACAAGCGCTAGTGCCCCCGCCCGACCGGCGGCTCGCCTACTTCGGCGGCTGTTTCGCCGCGAAGGCAGGTGAAGCAGGCGAACTCGAGGGAGAGGAACTGTTCGTTGATCCAGACGTCGCCGCAGTCGCGGCCTTCGGCGTCGTTGCGGAGGCGGAGGTGGAAGCGGTTGCCGCAGGTGTTGCAGACGGCGGAATTGGCGTCGGTGAGGGGGTCGCCGCAGACGTGACAGATGCTTTGCATGGTTGTCAGTTCTCGGTTATCAGTTGTCAGTTCAAGTCTATAAGAGCCGGACGTCGTTGCCCCCGTTCATCCTTCGAGAGCCTCAGGACGAACGGGAAGAGGTGGCGTTCTTGCCGTGATGGTGTGGCTTGGTGCCTTCCTCGATTAGTTGGCGGGCGAGATGCTCCTCGTCTTCGCGGGTAGTGGCTTCGCCGTCGAGACGGGCGTACAGGAGGCGGCGGAGGATTTCCCCGAGCTCAGGACCTTCTGGGACTCCGAGGGCGAGGAGGTCGTTGCCGGTGAGGTGGGGGCGTTCGTGCCGGGCTTTCGTGAGGTAGTTGAGGAGGCGGTCTCGGGCGGTTGAGTCCTCGGTTAGGGCGGCGAAGGCCCAGAGGGCGGGCAGCGGGAAGGGCGAGAGGAGTTCGGCGAAGGCGCTGCGTTTGAGATTGGGTCGAGCAAGCTTCGGTTCGAGGCGCTGGAGGGCGGGCATAGCGGCCATCGCTTTGCGCTGAGGTTTGGTTGCGGCGAGACGGCGGGCAAGGTCCAGGGCTTGTGGCTCGCTTAGACTCCAGGCGAGCGCCGGCCAGTAGGCGGCGCGGGCGCCGGCCGGGTTCAGCTCGCCGAGGCGGGGGAAGGCGTGCGCCTGCGGGGGACCGAAGCGGAGGGCGGGATGGATCGCGGCGAGCGCGCCCAGGTCGTGGAGGCGGCGGAGGATCTCTTCCGGCGCGTCCTCAGCGAAGATGCGGACGAACTCGTGGTGGAGGCGGGCGCCGCTTATGGTCGCGAGGTAGCGAACATCCCGCTTCAGCCGATCGAGCGTCTGCGGCTCGATCTCGAAGCCGAAGCGAGACGCGTAGCGGACGCCGCGGGAAATGCGGGTGGCGTCGTCCTGGAAGGAGCGGTCGTGGAGGACGCGCACGAGGCGCGCGTGGAGGTCGGCGCGGCCGCCGGACGGATCGATGATCTCGCCTGCGTCGGGGCTGTTCAGCCGGAGCGCGAGCGCGTTGATGGCGAAGTCTCGGCGGAGGAGGTCATCTTCGATCGTTGCGGGAGTGACGGTCGGGAGAGCGCCCGGGCGGCGGTAGGTCTCGGAGCGCGCGGTGATGAGGTCGACGTGGAAGCTGGGGATTCGCACGGCGGCGGTGAGGAAGGTGGAGTGGGTGACTACCCTAGGCTCGAACGTCGTCGCCGCCGCTCGTCCTACGAGCGCCTCCGGACGAGCGGAACCAGCCTTGTTCTCTCTCGACAGGGATTCCGCAAGTTGGTGGGCCAGCGCTATCGCGTCGCCTTCGATGGCGATGTCGAGGTCGAGCGAGGGCCGGTCGAGGAGGAGGTCGCGCAAGGGACCGCCGACGAGGTAGACCGGCAGGCCGCGACCATCCGCGAGCTTGATGAGTTGGTCGAGCAGCGAGCGAGCGGGAGCGGGGAGGCCCTCGCGTAATTTACCGATAAGGTTTGGTTTTGGCACCAGCCTCTGCCTTATCGTCGACTTTCGTCTTGACAGCACAGTGGGGCGAACCTATCATTTGCGGGTGAACCTGCGTGATGTCCGCCGGGAGACATAGGTTTCGGCCTTAGACGTTTCCGGGATGTCACGACAGCAGAATGGGCCGCCTTCGAGCGGCTCTCTTTGTCACTGGATTGAATTAGCGCTATGGTTAGACAAGGCACGATAACGCGACGCCGGCCGGCAACCGAGCTGGGTATCGCGCTGGGACTTAGCTTCAACGATCCGGAGATGCTGCAGCAGTCGCTGTACCACCGCTCCTACCTGAACGAGGCCCCTGACCGCGAGATCGAATCGAACGAGAGGCTCGAATTCCTCGGGGACGCGGTGCTCGGCCTCATCGTCTCCGAGAAATTGTACCGCGACTATCCGGCGCTCAGCGAAGGTCATCTGAGCCAGCTGCGTGCGCTGCTCGTGCGCTGGGACGCCCTCGCGCAGGCGGCCGAGCGCATCGACTTGGGGTCGTACCTGGTGCTCGGCAAGGGCGAGGAGTTATCGGGAGGGCGCAAACGGCCGTCGAACCTGGCGGGGGCGTTCGAGGCGTTGATCGGGGCGGCGTTCATGGACGGGGGCATGGCGAAGGCGCGCAAGCTGGTACTGAAACTGCTCAAGCCGGACTTCGACGAAATAGCGGAGCGGGGTGTGACGGCTGATAGCAAGAGCGAACTTCAGCACGTGGCGCAGACGCGCTGGCACGAAATACCGGAGTACCAAATGGTCTCTTCAGAAGGCCCAGACCACGCCAAGCTGTTCACGGTGGACGTGAGCGTGGGTGAGCAGGTCCTGGGGCGCGGGCAGGGGCGGAACAAGAAGCAGGCTGAACTGAATGCCGCCCGGCAGGCGCTGGAGACACTCGCCGCGACCGGCACATAGCGGTCCGAAGTGTACCTGAAGCGGCTCGACGTCCAGGGCTTCAAGAGCTTCGCGACGCGCACGACGTTCGAGTTCGGTCAGGGCATCACGGCAATCGTCGGCCCTAACGGGTCTGGCAAATCGAACATCGCTGACGCGCTCCGCTGGGTGCTGGGCGAGCAGTCGGGCCGGTTGCTGCGCGCCAAGAAGCTCGAAGACATCATCTTCGCGGGGTCCGCGACGCGCGCCCGCTCAGACCGCGTCGAAGTTACGCTAACGCTCGACAACAGTGACGGCTGGCTGCCCGTCGACGTCCCGGAAGTGGCGGCGGCCCGGCGCGGCTTTCGCTCGGGCGACAGCGACTACATCATCAATAAGAAGAAGGTGCGGTTGCGCGAGATCCAGTCGCTGCTCACGAAAGCGAGTGCCAGCCAGAGCTCGTACGCAATCATCGGGCAAGGGCTCGTGGAGAGCGTGCTCAACCTTCGTCCCGAGGAACGGCGGCTGCTGATCGAAGAAGCGGCGGACATCCAGCGCTACCGGCTCAAGATTGAGGAGGCGCAGGACCGGCTAAAGGCGACGCACGAGAACGTCGAGCGCGTCCGGTTGCTGATGAAAGAGATCGCGCCGAGGCTCGCGCAGCTCGAGCGGCAGGCGAAGCGCGCCGGCGAGCACGCGCAACTTTCGAGGGAGTTGCGGCAGGCGCTGCAGGCGTTCTACGAGCACCAATGGCACCGGGCGCAGGAATCGCTGGCAGTCGCAAGGGCCAACCACGACCAGGCGCAGGCGGAGTTCGTGCAGGCGAAGGTCGCGCTCGAGACCTGTCAGCGAGAGCTGTCGGAGATAGCGAGGCAGCTCGAGGAGCATCGCCGGGCAGCAGCAGCATCGGCGGCCGAGCGAGAACGCCTCGACCAGCGCATCCGCGACCTCGAACGGCGGCTGGCGGTGGCCAGGGAACGTCGGGCGATTCTCGAGGCTCGTTCCGGCGAGCTGGCGGGCGAGCTGCGCGTGTTCGAAGAGGAGCGCGAGCGGACGAGCGGCATGCTGGCGGCGGAGGAGGAAACGCGTGGTCAGACCGAGGCCGAGTTACAAGACGCGAAGGAGGCGCTGGCGGCGCGCCACGCCGACCTGACGGCACTCGAGCAGGAGTTTCGCGACGCGCTGACGCACGGAGCTGACGCCGAAGCGAAAAGCAAGCGGCTGGAGGCAGCCGCGTCCGAGATGAAGGCGCGGGTTCGCAAGCTAGCCGACGGCCAGCGCGATCTCGAGCGCGACGCCGCTCGGCTGGACACGCGGCGGCGCTCGCTGATCAGCCAGATGGCCGGGGAGTTGCGGGTGCTGCGCAGTCTGCGCAGCCAGGAAGCCGAATTGATCGAGCAAGTCTCGCTCACGATGGGCCGGCGCGAGACACTTGAGCGCGACCTTGGGCAGGTCACGCAGACCCTGGGGAAGCTGGAGGCAGACCAGAACGAACGGCGTGGCAAGCTACAAGGGCTCGAAGCTCGGCTCGGTGTGCTGGAGGAGGCGCAGAAGCAGGCGCAGGCGACGTCGCCGGATGCAGCCGTGATAATCGAGGGCGCGCTGTCGACCGTGTACGAGGTCATCCGCGTCCCGCGGGGGCTGGAGGATGCAATTGCCGCCGCTTTGATCGGTCAAATCGAGGCCTTCATTTTCGACAGACAGGCTCAGGCGATCTCCGCGATTCAGTCGCTCGTCGCCGAAGGGGGGCCGCGCACCGCCGTGCTCCCGTTGGACACGATCAAGTCGGTATACCCGCTGAACATCATGAAGGAGAAGGGCGTCGTCGGCGTCGCGGCGAGGCTCGTGAAGTATCCGGCCCGCTACGAGAAGCTGGTGAACAACCTTCTCGGCCGCACTGTCGTAGTGCAGGACGTGACCGCTGCGGCCCGTGTAATGCGGCGGGGGCTGGGGACGGTCGTGACGCTCGACGGCATTCTGTTCCATCCGTCAGGCTACATCAGCGGCGGACAGCCGCCGACGAGCCGGCCCTTCATCCTCGGCTATGAACGAGACATGGAAGTGATCCCGAAGGAGATGGACCGAATCAGGCGGTCTCTGAACGTCGCGGAGCGGGAGGTTGATTCGCTACGGGAGAGGCGGCGGAAGGCCGAGTCAGAACTCGCCGCGCTTACGAAGAATGCGGAGACCGGCCTGGACAAGCGGCGGAAATTGCAGGACTCGCTCTCGCAGCGTCAGCAGAGGCTGGCCCAGCTGCGCGGCGAAATGCGCGGACTGATCGGCTCGCAGGGCAGTCTGCGCGAACAGCAGCGCGCGCTGGCGGTGGAGGCGGAACGACTGGAGAGCGAACGGGCGTTGCTGCTGGAGCAGGCCAGGGAGTCCGCCGAGACGGGAAAGTACGTGGGGCAGGCGAACAGCGTGATCAAACAACGGCGGAAGGCGCTGACTGCGGCTGTCGAAGAGGCGGCGAATGCGCTCGGTGGCGTGGACGCGCGATACCGCTCGCTGGGGGCGCAGCGAGCGGCCGCCGAAGCGGCGCTGGGGCGGCTGGAGGCGCAGGTCTCAGCGAAGGCGGCGCAGTTGCGCGGCCTAGAAATGGAACTGACCACGCTTACATCGAGCGTCGAGGCGGACGACACGAGCCTGCGCGAGGCAAGAGAGCGGATGGAGACCTTCGTCGAGACGGTTCGGCCCGGGGAAGAGGGCTCGCATCACCTCGAGGCGAGGCAGCGCGATCTGCACTCGCAGGTAATGAGCTCACAGACCCGGCTGTTTGAGAGCGAGCGCCGGGCGCTGGAGGCCGAGGCGGAGGTGCGCCGCTGGGAGGTGGAAGTGGATACGCTGCGAGTGCGGATCGAGGAGGATGGGCTCAAACTGACAGCGGACGGGAACATCCAGGTGGGGGAGGCCGAGGAGGTGACCGTCCCGTTCTGGCTGGCGGCGGGTCAAGAGGGGACGGAGGAGGGCGAGGGACCGTCCTGGGAAGGGCGCCCGATCTCAGGCGGCGCGCACATCGACCAGGAAGGGCTGCGCGGCCAGATTGACAAGCTGCGCGCCCAGATCCGCAACCTCGGCCCAGTGAACGTCGAGGCGCGGGAAGACTACGAGTCTCTCAGCGAGCGGCACAGCTTCCTCGCTGGACAGCTGGACGACCTCGCCAACGCCGAGAAGTCGCTTCATCGTGCCATCGAGGAGCTCACCACTCTGATGCGCAAGCGCTTCGAGACGACGTTCGAGAAGGTGGCGCGCGGCTTCGAGCAGTATTTCAAGGCGTTCTTCGGCGGCGGACACGCGGAGCTGAGCCTGACTGATCCAAAGGACCCGTCTAACTCGGGGGTGGAAATCGAGGCGCAGCCGCCCGGCAAACGCACCAAGACGCTCGCACAGCTCTCAGGCGGGGAGAAAGCGCTGACCTCGGTTTCGTTGCTGTTTGCGCTGCTCCAGGCGAACCCGTCGCCGTTCTGCGTGCTGGACGAAGTCGACGCGATGCTGGACGAAGCGAACGTAGGCCGGTTCGCTTCGGCGCTGCACGACCTGGCGCAGCGGACGCAATTTATCGTAATCACGCACAACCGGCGGACGATCGAAGTGGCGGACAGCATCTACGGCGTCTCGATCGCACCTGACGGCGCTTCGCGCGTGCTTTCGATGCGGCTGGCCGACCTGCCGGCTGGGCAGACGATCGCCGCGAACTGAGCGCTCGGGCTTTTGTAGAATAGCGGTCGGACGCTCGTTTAAGGGCGGCGCATTCCGGCGAGGCGAACTGGATGGCCCAGCAACCGATTGAACTAATCCTTACCCGTCAATGGGCAAGTTATCTAGTAGTGCCGGTGTGGGTTATGGGCGAAAATGGGCATCTGGTGTACTACAACGAGCCGGCGGAAGCGGTGCTCGGCCGGCGCTTCGATGAGGCCGGGGAAATGCTCGCGGAGGAACTGGCGACGATCTTTCAAACGACAAGCGAGGATGGCTCCCGACTGGATTCTGAATCCTTGCCGATCAACATCGCCCTTCTGGAACGTCGGCCGGCCCATCTGCGCCTGCGTATCCGCGGGCTGGACGGCGAGTGGCGGCTTGTAGACGCGAGCGCGTTTCCGATCGAGGGTCAGGGCGGACGGCACCTCGGGGCGGTGGCTATCTTCTGGGAAGCCGAGCCGGGCGGGGTGGGCTGAGAGGACGGATCGCCCGAGCATGGACATTACTCTGTGGGGAACAAGAGGATCGCTGGCTGCGCCGGGACCCGAAACGGCGCGCTACGGCGGAAATACATCCTGCGTGGAAGTGCGCGGAGCGGACGGGCAACTCCTTATCCTCGATGCAGGGACAGGCATCCGGCCCTTGAGCGCGACGCTCGACCCGGCCCTGCGGCGCGTGGACATTCTGCTGACGCACCTGCACATGGACCACATCCAGGGACTGGGCTTCTTCGCGGGCCTCTACAAGCCTGGCCTGGAGGTGCACGTTTGGGGTCCTCCGTCCACGACGCTTCACCTACGTGATCGTCTGGCGCGGTACCTCTCGCCGCCGTTGTTTCCGGTGCAGATGCGTGACCTTCCCAGCCGGCTGACGTTACACGACGTGCCGCTGAGCGATTTTGAAATCGAGGGAATGGCGGTCCGGGCAAGCCTAGTCTGCCACCCAGGGCCTACCGTCGGGTATCGGATTACTGAGAATGGGATGGCGGTTGTTTACCTTCCAGACCACGAGCCGGCACTCGGTGCCCGCAAATTCCCGGAAGACGCCGCGTGGACGTCGGGCTTCGCGTTGGCGGAGGACGCCGACCTTTTGATTCATGATGCTCAATACACACCGGAGGAGTATGCGGAGCACGTTGGTTGGGGGCACAGCTCATTGCCTGACGCGGTGGCGTTTGCCGAGAAGGTGGCGGCGAAGAAGATGGTGACGTTCCATCATGACCCCCAGCACGACGATGCGATACTGGCGAGGATGGTCGAGGACGCGCGAAGGGCCGCGAAGCTGCCGTTCACGCTGGTGGGCGGCATAGAGGGCGCGACGTTTGCATTGTAGGCGGCCGCCTGCAATGACTGGATGAGCGAGTGTCGTGATCCTGGCGCTGGTGGATGATCTAATGGTCGGCCTGCGGATTGAGGACGCGGCGAAGGCGGTCGGGAAGATAGGAGAGACGGTCTCTACCGGCGAGGACGCTGACCAAAGCCTGAGATCCGGCGCGGTCGAGGGATTGGTCGTCGACCTAGCCATGACCCAGCTCGACCTAGATGATCTCGTGCGGGCGGCGGGCGAGGCGGGCGCCTGGTCGATCGCGTTTTATCCGCACGTGCAGATCGAGCTGCGTCGGAAGGCCGAGATGGCGGGTGTGGACCGGACATACCCACGCAGCCGGTTCTTGCGCGATTTGCCAAAGCTACTGTTAGAGCGTTTAGACAAGAAAGCATAGAAGAACTGTTGCCGCGCCCGATAGGGGCCAATATCATCGAGAGTAATGGTCAAGCTATTCAGGCGAAAGAAAGACGAAATACCGGCCGACACGGATGACGAGCCGGTAGCCGAAGCCGAAGAGAACGCGGCGCTGCCGGAAATAGAGGCCGGCGAGGAAGCCCACGCGGTCGACGAGGCGGTTGAGCGGACACGGCGGACGTGGTTCAGCCGTATCGGCGGGATGTTCCGTCGAGGGCTGAGCGATGAGCTCTGGGATGAACTCGAAGAGACGCTCGTCGCCGCTGATACCGGCGTCAGCACGACGATGAAGGTCATCGAGGACCTGCGGGAGCGGGTCAAGCGAGACTCGATTCGCGATCCGGAGCAGGCCCTGGGCGTGCTCAAGGAAGACCTGATCGGGACGCTGGAAGTGGACACCGGCCGGGGTCAAATCTGGCATTCGAATGGCCACCGCGAAACGTTGCCCAAGCCGGCTATCATCCTGGTAGTCGGAGTAAACGGTACGGGAAAGACAACGAGTATCGGCAAGCTGGCGCACGCTTACCGGGCGCAGGGGAAGAAGCTGGTGTTAGCTGCGGCCGACACTTTCCGCGCGGCGGCGATCGATCAACTAAAGGAGTGGGGGCAACTGACGGGAGTCGATGTGGTCGCGCATAAGCAGGGCGCCGACCCGGGTGCCGTAGTCTTCGACGCTCTCTCAGCCGCGGAAAGCCGGGGCGCGGACGTCATAATTATCGACACGGCGGGAAGGCTGCACACGAAGGCGCACCTGATGGAAGAGCTGATGAAGGTGAACCGCGTCATACAGCGCAAGTACCCGGAAGCGCCGCATGAGGTCCTCCTGGTGCTCGATGCGACGACAGGCCAAAACGCGATGCACCAGGCGAAGTACTTTACCGAGGCGGTCGGCGTCACGGGCGTCGTGTTGGCAAAGCTAGACGGCACGGCGAAGGGAGGCGTCATCTTCTCCGTGTGCGACCAGCTCCGGGTGCCGGTGCGCTTTGTCGGGACGGGCGAGCGGCCACAGGACCTGGCGCCGTTTGAGCCGCGCGAGTTTGTCGAGGCGTTATTCGCCTCCTGAGCGCGAAGCCTCGCGCGGTACCGTCTCGCGGCGTCTTTTCGCTAGACTGACGATGTGCGAGACAGCGTGCAGGACGCGCCCGAGCGTGACATAACGAGTAGGGACGCGGCCGCGGCTGTACATGATGCGCCCAAAGCGGATGTTGCGCCCGGTCTTACTCTCAGCATAGAAGCCCTCGTCTGGGCGAGTTTGGCGCTCGCAGCGGGGGCGCTGCGGTTGGTACACCTCGGCGCTTCTCCGCTAACCGTAGACGAAGGATTGCGCGCCTTCGATGCGACCCGTGTGGCCGGTGGAGAGGTGCCGCCGACGTGGCGGGGTGACCTTGCGGAAGCGGCGACGTCCTACCTCTTCCGCATCTTTGGTGAGACAGAACTGCTCGCGCGCCTCATACCGGCGTTGGCGGGTGTCGCAGTGGTCACACTCCTATGGTCGGCGAGACCATATGCGGGGCGAGTTGGGGCTCTCGTGGCAGCGGGTCTGCTGGCGTTTTCCCCGCTCCTGATCATTTATTCACGGTCGGCGAGGGAGTTCAGCCTCGGGTCATTAGTCGCGATGCTGATCATGATGTCGCTGTTTGGTTACCTCCGGGACCCGCGGGCGGCACGTGCCTTCCCGCTCATCGTGGGGCTAGCGTTGGCACCGCTCACGGATGCGGTAGCCATGTTGGCCGCGCTGGCTGCGCTCTTATTCCTGGCGCTGGAGGCGATATTCCTCGCCAACGTCGAGGTCAGGCAGGCTTGGCAAGCATTCAAGCGGAGCCCGCTGCAATGGCTGACGGCGTTACTTATCATCGCGGCAGCCCTTCAGTTTGGAGTGACGCGCTTCGGCACCTCGCTCGAAGGCCTGGACCTGCCCGGGCTGAGGCTGTTCTGGGAGATGTTTAAGATGCCCCGCGATTCCCGTTCTTCTGAGTATCACTTAGCGCTGTTGTTAGCCTACGACTGGCCGATTTTGCTCGGCGGCACGATGGGATGCGCCTTCGTCGGCCTGAAGTTTTGGCGGCGCCGTAGGGAAACGACGGCGTTCGAGCTATTCTTGCTCATCTGGACGCTTGCGGCGGCGTTGATGCTCGTCTTCACGACGAGGCGGGAGGCAGGTCAACTGTTGATGTTGCTATTACCGCTCGCATTACTAGCCGGAGGACTAGCGGAAGAGATAGTAGAGGGTGTGGACTGGGCCGCCACTAGCCGCTGGTGGCTGATCGCCACAGTCATCGCTGCGCTGGCTAGCGGTGCTGCCTTGCTCATGACGAAGTGGTCTTCTGGCAGCGCGGACGCAGCCGAGCGGCTGACCCTGCTCGGATCGGTGGTTCTCGCTGTTGCCCTCGTGGCCCTTGTGCTTGTAAAGAAGCCGGGTCGAGCCATGCCGGTTGTCGCCGTGGTAGCTGCGCTCGCGGCGGCACTATTTCTGGCCCACTCGTCTCTTGCCGTTGCGTTCTCGAACGGGACAGAGTTCGCCGTGGACCTTCGTCTCACGCCCCGCGCGGAACAGCTCCGGGAGACGGTCGACAAGCTGGCGCGCGAACGCGGCGGAACGATCGTCGTCGACGCGGACCTGGCTGACGAACTCGCTTGGACGCTCCGGGACTCCCAGGTCGTCTTTGGCGGACCGACTAATCGCGCTTCGGCGGTGGTCTCTAGGCCGGATGCAAACCCAGCGGGGTTCGTCGCGAGGGAGGATATTTGGCGGGTGGCCGAGGGTTGGTACCCGGACGAAGTCCTGGCGCCCCGCCGGATATGGCGCTGGTTGTTGTACCGGGAGCCCTACTCGGACGTGAATGCCGTGGATGTGCGTATATTCGTAAGGACGATATAGAGACAAACGCGAGAAGGGACAAGCCAACTAACCGGTAAGGCCTAAACATGGAGCATGCAAACCGGCTGGGAGCGCATGGATGGGACTAAAGCGTGAGTGAGTTCGCGCGGCCGCTGCCTGTAGGATCGACTACAGCGCAGAAGCGCGACGCTTTCAGCGCACTAAGCTTGCGGCTCCCGATGACTTGGGAGGCGGCGGCCTACGGCGCACTGATCCTGTGCGCCTTTGGGTTCCGGCTCTGGCAGCTCGGGTCCCGGGCGATGCACCACGACGAGAGTCTCCACGCCTACTATGCCTACCAGATCCTATTGACGTTCGTCCTGACCGGCGGCGCGTCGGATGTCTCCGCGCGCATCCTTCCGGCGCTGTTCGGGGGTGTCCTGGTACTGCTGCCCTTACTCTTCCGCAGCCGCCTCGGCCGGCTGGGAGCTCTGCTGACGTCGGCGCTGATCGCGTTCTCGCCGGGGCTGCTCTACTACAGCCGTTTCGCGCGCGAGGACATTTACGCGGCCGTGTTCTCGCTGGGCATCGTCATCTGCATCTGGCGCTATATCGACGACGAAGAGAAGCCGCATTACCTCTACATTTCCGCTGCGTTGCTTGCGCTTAGCTTTGCGACCAAGGAGACGACGTTCGTCTTTGCGGCGCTGATGCTGATCTTCCTCAACCTGTGGGTGGCATTCGAATTCGCAGGTCAGTCGCGCGGGAGAGGGGGGATCGCACGCGGGGCAATCTTCCTGGCGTATGCTCCGTTCGCGTGGTTGATCGCGGCGCTGTGGCCCTTCATCGGAGTTATCCGCAGGCGGCTGGGCCTCGAGGAGCGGCATCCAGCTGTTGATGTCCTGGTGGTAATGGGGACGCTGGCCGGGCCGCAGTTCGCAGCCGCGGTTAAGCTCCCGCTGGAAGCGGCCGGGCTGAACATCAATCCGGGGGCCGACGAGCGGATGCTGGCGATTCCGGTGGTGGTGGTGCTGGTAGGAGCGAGCGCGCTCGTCGGACTGGCATGGCACCGGCGTGTCTGGCTGACGGCGGCCCTCTGGTTCTGGGCGCCTTACGCGCTGCTGTTTACGGCGTTTCTTACGGATATTAGTGGTTTCGGCAACGGCATCTGGCAGGGTCTCGACTATTGGATCGGGCAGCATGCGGCCCAGCGCGGCGACCAGCCGGAGTACTACTACTTGATGTTCTGGCCGGCGTACGAGTATCTGGCACTGGCATTCGCGGGACCGGCTCTTCTCTATTACTGCCTGCGCGGAGGGCCGCCGTCCTGGCTCTTAACGATCATCACGGCTGTTGCGCTGTTATTCGCGTTCGGAGCGGACAGCTTCGCGGGCGGCAGCGCGATCGTGATCGCAGAATGTCTCGCGGTGGCGCTCGCGGCAGTCACGCTCTTTGTTGCGCTGAAAGGCGAGATCTTCGAGCGCTTCCTAGTGTTCTGGACGGCCGCCAGCCTCGTCGCCTACTCGCTGGTCGGCGAGAAGATGCCCTGGTTGACGGTGCATACGACCGTGCCACTCGTAATCCTCGCGGGCTATAGCGGGGGTCGCTTCTTCTCATGGCTGGTCGCGATGGGAACGAGAGACGGGGTCGCTCGACACCGTAGCTTCACGCCCGGGCGGGCCGCGGCAATTGCGGTGGTTGCCCCTATCGTTCTTCTTGCGCTGCTCAGCATGCGGACGACGATTTTGGCGACGTACGACCACGGCGATATTCCCCGGGAGTTCCTGTTTTACACGCAGACATCGCCCGATGTGCCGGATGTTGTGGCGCGCGTGGACGGCATCGCCGAAGCTTCGGGTAGGGGAGATGGCCTGCGCATCCAGGTGGACTGGACGGACCGCTGGCCGTGGGCATGGTACTTCCGGGACTATAAGGTGAGCTTCGACGAGATGGGGCCGGATTTCCGACCGGAAGCCGATGCGGTACTGCTAGTGTCGGCGCCGAATGAGAGCTACTCCAGCAGTTACATTGACGCGTACCAGCCGTCGCAGGCCTACACGCTCCATTGGTCGTTTCCGGAGGACTACCGCGGCGTCGGCGAGAACAAGGATTTGGCGGAGGGCATCTCAGACTTCGCATCGACCCTCGGGCATGCTGATACGTGGGACCGCTGGTGGGGCTTCTGGTTTCATCGGGATATCCTGCCGCGGGGTGGAGTGGAAGGGCGGTTGTTTGTACCAATCGAGTTTGAGGCGGTGGACCCTGGGCCGTCGTCATCAACGCCGGTGGGGCGAGGCGGGCCGGCGGCAAGGCCGGCGGGCGACATCGAGGGACGTTACATCATCGGCCGGCTCGGCGCCGAGCCGGGTCAGATGGAAATGCCGCTCGGCGTGGCACTCGACCCCGCTGGCAACGTGTACGTCGTTGATAGCGGCAATTCGCGGATCCAGAAATTCGACTCCCGCGGGAAACCTCTGGCAGCAGTTGGCACGGCGGGGGCGTCGCCAGGGCAATTCAACCAGCCGTCGGACGTTGCGGTGGACGCGGCCGGCAATGTCTATATAGCGGACACATGGAACCACCGCATCCAAAAATTCACGCCGGACCTGACGCCAATCCTCGCCTGGGGGCAGCCGACGCGTGACCTTATCAATCCGGCGCCAGACAGGTTCTGGGCGCCGCGCGGAATCGCGATCGACCACCAGGGCAACATCCTCGTGGCCGACACCGGCACCAATCGAATCCGCAGGTATACTCCGGACGGCATACACCTCGGCGATTTCGGGCGACGCGGCAAGGAGGCGGGCGAGTTCGAGGACCCGACGGGGATCGCGGTCGGCCGGGACGGCGCGGTCTACGTAGCGGAAGCCGGGAACGCACGCATCCAGATGTTCGACGCCTCGGGGAGGTCCTTGGCGACCTGGCCGATCGAGGACTGGAGCGAGCGCAGCCTGCGCAACAAGCCGCGCATTGAGGCGCTCCCCGACGGCCGCCTGATCGCGACCGACGCTCCGCATGCGCGGCTGCTGCTAATCAGCGGCGGCGGCCACGTGACGGCGCGGCTCGACAAGGCAGTGGACATGCCTCTGTTTTCGCCCGAGGGAGTGGCTTTCGACGCGGAGCACGGGTTTGTGTACGTGACGGATGGGCTGGCGGGCGACATCCGGCGCTTTCCGTTCACGGACTTCGCGTTGAGATAGCGCGCCTAATTGTAGCTGCGTCCCTCCAGCCCGTCTTGTATGCTATGTGACGGTTGGCACAATGTTTTCGCAGGCCAGTCATAACTCGCGGCTAACGCCCGTAGAGCCCGTAGCGGGCAGCACCGAACTGCTTGCCCGCATCAGCGACCTGATCGAGGACCTGTCCCCGGACCAGGTTGATCTATTGAAGGCGTTTCACCGCGTCCAGCACGAGTTTGGCTATGTTCCCCGGGAAGCGGTGTTCCTACTCGCCGGGAAGTTCCGAACTACTCCGGCGATCATCTACGGGACGATCGATTTCTACTCCGAGGTGCGGATGGCGCCGGCCGCCGAGACCACGGTCGAGTGGTGCAGCGGGCCGGCTTGCCTGCTGAAGGGGTCGCTGAACATCCGGCGGGCGCTGGAGGCGATCCTGGAATGCGAGATGAACGGGACGAGCGCCGACGGCAAGTTCGGCCTTCGGCTGGTGCAGTGCGACGGCACCTGCGACCTGGCGCCGCTCGTCCGGTGCGAGGGACGGTACATCGGCCCGCTGACCGTGAGCGAGGCGATCGAGTGGGCGCGGAACCTGAAAGGCGAGGACGGGAGAGCGCCGACGGACGGGGAAGCCGGTGCGGTAGGACAATCCCCGGACGCTGCGCAACCGGTGGAGGCCGAATGACGCTGCCGAGATACAAGGAGATGTGGCAACAGGCCGATGATGTATGGACGCGAACGGCCAGGCCCGCACACCCGCTGATCAAGGTCGGGGTGGCCACCTGCTCTCGCGCGGTGGGAGCGGAGGAAACGCTCGAGGCGCTCAGGCGCGAAGTCGAGGCGCGCGGGCTCGATGCCGGCGTGATGCTCACCGGCTGTCTGGGGCTCTGCTACGCGGAACCGCTCGTCGAGGTAGTCCGGCCGAATGGCCCCGGCATCCTCTATCAGCACGTGACAGCAGACAAAGTGATCCCGCTGGTTGTTGAAGCGGCGGTGTCGGCTAGCGGGATCGCGCGCGAGCATGGGCTGGCTGTCGTCGGGGACAGAGAGTCAAGCGGTCTACCGGCACTCAACTCGCTTGAGTTCATGCGTGGACAGGTGCGCCGCTTGATGGCGAACTGTGGCGTGACTGACCCCGAGAACATCGATCACTACATCGCGCGCGGCGGCTACGAAGGGTTGGTCCGCGCGCTGGGGATGAAACCGGTAGACGTAAT
>VBJT01000164.1 GCA_005880075.1 Chloroflexota bacterium | reverse complement strand
ATCCCGGTCGAAAACGGGCGCCTCGCTCTAGGCCGCTGGCAGGGGATCTTCCTAGCCGAGTTCGACGGCCCTCGGGAGCGCACGGTGCTTGTCAGCGTGGTGGCGGAATGACCCTTCGAGAACCTCAGGGCGAGCAGGCCGCTCTTGAGCGAGCCATCGAAGAGGCCGCGCGCCTCATCGCCGCTTCACGGCACGTCGTCGCGCTGGTCGGTGCTGGGCTCTCGGCGGAAAGCGGTGTGCCTACGTTTCGCGGGCCCGAGGGACTCTGGACGAAGCACGGCGAGCCCGATCTGCGTGACTACGAGCGCTTCGTCGAGAACCCGAAGCGCTGGTGGGAGATGCGCCAGGAGCGCGCAAGCCGCTTCGCCGAACTTGCTCAGGCGCTCGAGACGGCTGTGCCCAACGCCGGCCACTTCGCCCTTCGCGAGCTCGAGGAGATGGGCCGGCTGCGGCACATCATCACGCAGAACATCGACAATCTGCACCAGATCGCGGGCAGTCAGGCGATTACTGAGATCCACGGCAACCGTACGAAGCTACGCTGCGTCGTCTGCAATCATCGTTGGCCGCTCGACGGCTTTCCTCTCGATGAGCTTCCGCCGAAGTGCCCCGACTGCACCAGCGGGATCGTCAAGGGCGACACCGTCATGTTCGGCGAGCCGATCCCGCGAGATGCGCTCGACGAATGCATCAACCAGAGCCGCATCTGCGACTGCATGCTCCTCGTCGGTACGAGCGCCGTTGTATATCCGGCCGCGCAGTTTCCGATCGACGTGAAATCATCAGGCGGTGTGTTGATCGAGGTGAATCCGAACGAGACTCCGCTGACAGAGCTGTGTGATGTAGTCCTGCGTGCGCCGGCCGGTGAAGCACTGCCGCCGGTAGTCGAGAAGCTGAGGGCCGTCTAGTCGCAGACTTTCCTGCGGTAGGGAAAGGGTCGCTCAACTGGCCGATGGGATGTCTTCGTCTCTAATAACCACCGTCGTTCCGTCTATTCGCACGATATCTTGCATCGTGATTTCGCGACCACCGCCACCGAGCCCTAGCCTTCTCCTGAGGCCGCCTTCTCCAAGGACAAAGCCTGTTACTACCAGTTCCTTCCCTCTTCGGCGGCCTGTTACCTCGAAGACGTGTCCGGCGGAGCGGCCTGCGCATAAGTCGCCCCAACCTGTCATCCCTCCGCCCGAGCCCAAGCTCACTCCCTTCGACCGTCAACCGGATGTCAGGCGTGATGTCATCAACGAGCTCGAAGGGAACCTCCGTCCGGCTACGGGCGAAGGGCCGGAAAATCGCTCCGATCGGCCCGGGCAGGCGGCTCGACCACGGTGCGGAACCGACGATGAGCGATTTGACAGCCCAAGAGTCATCCTGCGGTTCCAGCTGGACGTCATCCACCCTCCCGCAGCGCCGCTCTTCCCTATCGATTAGCTGGCGGTCCAGCAGATGGAGGGCCAGGTAGACGGTATTCCCGCGTTTCAACCCTGCCCCCCGTT
Organism: Chloroflexota bacterium; assembly: GCA_005880075.1. Lineage (GTDB taxonomy): Bacteria > Chloroflexota > Dehalococcoidia > SM23-28-2 > RBG-16-64-32 > CF-163. The sequence goes on along the minus strand of VBJT01000164.1, from coordinate 9,772 downwards.
CGACAGCACAAGCAGCGGCACAGCGGCAACCGCGAGAACCAGGATGATCAGCAGGTATACCCAGCCGAGCGCCGTCGCCAAGGGCCCGTTCTTGTACTCACCCATGTAATCGCTGTTGCCGGCTACCGCGAGAATAGGAAAATAGGTAAGCGGTAGCGCTACGACAGAGAAGATGACCGCATACTCCGTGAGCAGGACGGGGTTGACGCCGGTGAACAGTATTGCCGCTGCCAAGATGAAGATCAGCAGCCAGGCCAGTGTGAAGCGCGGAGCGCCTGAAGCATTTCGATAACGCCCCCATTCCCAGCCGAAGAACTGGCTAAAGTTATATGCACCGCCCAGCGACGTTTCGACGGCGGCGCCACCGACCGCAAAGGTGATTCCGATGAGGCCGAAGACCAGCCCGACCTTGCCGAAAGCGTCGACCGGCCCCAGCAGCGAAGTGCCGAGCAGTTCCGGCTTGATGCCTTCCGAGAGGAAGAGGTCCGCGCCGATCACTATGATCGACATGGTGATCAGTGCGCCGAACGTGAAACCGATGATCGAGGTGTACTTGTTCAAGGGAATGTCTTCCGGCTCCCAGTGCTCCTCTATGCCTCCCGACGAGTAGAAGCGGCGAAGTAGGCGTAGAGTATGAGGTCCTTGCCTCCGACATCAGGCACCTGAGGCAGCAGGCCTTTGCCGGTCTCGCCCCAGTCGGGGCCGAGCCAGACGGCGGCGCCAAGGAAGACGAGCATGAACAGGCCGCCGCACCCGAACAGCCGCTCGATCCAATCGAACGAGAGCACCCACAGGCAAACGATGAGGACCGCAATGCCAGCCAGGACCATCGCGCCGTAGGGAGCGTCGAGGAGCAGCCGCAAAGCGATAGCGACGCCGCCGACTTCGGCCGCGCATGTCAGGATGTTTAGCAGCTGTGAGGCGGCAAGCGTGACCAAGCCCGTTCCCAGCCCCACGGTCTCGCGGATGCTGCTGAAGACGGGCTTCTTGGCAACCGCCGCGACACGCCCGCACATCTCGGCGTAGACGATGATACCCAGTGCGCCGACTGCCACAGGCCAAAGGAGTTTGTAACCGAAATGCGAACCGCCCTGCGCAGCGAACACCAGCTCGCCGATATCGACGAAACCACCGCAGGCGGTAAGGATGCCGAGAAAGACCTGGAGCGGTTTCAATCGCCGCTCCTCAGCTCCTTCAGCGAGTTCGCCAACTCTTCCAATCGAGACTGTCCGGCTTCATCCGTCCCGTGATCGGCCAGGTCTGCCATTAGCTTGCTCGCTTCACCGAGAAGTGCGGCCGCCTGCGCGGTTTTACCGGCGACTTGGGGTTGCTTCGGCGCGCTCTCGAGTTGATTTCGGATCCCGTCAACTTCGTCTCGCAGAGCGTCCACATGCGCGCGGCGGTAGGCACCGGTTAGCTTGCCCTCGCGAGACTTCTCCGCCACGAAGCGCGCTTCGGAGATGAAGGCCTGCGCAGACTCGACCTTCTTGTCGAGGTTTGAGGCGTCGATCGTGCTGCTGGAGCAGGCGGAGAGAAGGAGGACCACCACGGCCACGAGGCCGGGCACAAGTAAACGGCTGCCGGGTAGGTTTGCACACGCTGACATGGCGTCTCATTCGCCATTAAGGCAAGCCCGCAGCCGAACTCCTGCAAAACTGAAGCGGGCTCCGCTTGCAATAGGGTTAAGAAAGCGGCGCTGCTACTCTATAGAGCAACTTTTCCGCGGGTCTCCGAGCCGGGCTGTGAGCGCGTACTTGTGCTAATCTTGGCACCGCATGAACGCGCTCGAAGGCATCCGCGTCCTCGATCTGACGATCTGGCAGCAGGGGCCGATGTCGACAGCCATGCTTGCTGACTGGGGGGCCGACGTCATCAAGGTGGAGGGGCCCGATTCGCCGGACCCCGGCCGCTCTCTCGTGCGCTACGACGTTGGCGACGAGGGGCCGAACGCCTACTTCGAGACGCACAACCGCAACAAGCGAGGACTGGTCCTGGACCTAAAGGCCGAGGCCGGCCGCGACGTATTCTACCGGCTCGTCGGAAATGCCGACGTTGTGGTCCAGAACTTCCGCCCGGGGGTATGCGAGCGGCTCGGGATCGACTACGCGACTCTCGCCAGCCAAAACCCCCGTCTCATCTATTGCCAGGCGTCGGGCTTTGGGCTGAAGGGCCCGGACGCCCAGCGGCCCGCCCTCGATCCTCTGGCGCAGGCCCGGGGAGGTCTCATGAGCGTGACCGGCGAGCCTGAAGCTCCGCCCACGCGCACCTTCGGAGGCATGGCCGACCAGACGAGCGCCTTCCTGCTTGCCTATGGCATCGTGCTCGCCCTCTTCCACCGCGAACGCACGGGTGAGGGGCAGATGGTAGACGGCTCGCTGCTGCAGGGTCAGATCGCGGCGCAGGCGTTCAACATTACGAGCTTTCTCATGTCGGGCAACTACGGTGGCTCCCCGCTCCCGCGTATTCCGCGCGGGCTTACCAGCCCCTTGTGGAACCAGTACAAGGCGAGCGACGGAAAGTGGATGATGATCGGAATGCCGCAGTTCAGCCGGTACTGGCCGCCCTTCCGTGAGGCGATCCAGGAAGCGACCGGAGAGTGGCTGGAACCCGAGCGCCTGGGCCTCGACTGGATGCGCACCAACGCCACCGACCTCATGCAGCTCATCACCCGCCTTGACGGCATCTTCGCGACGAAACCATCTGCGTTCTGGGACGACCTCTTTCGCCGCTACGACTTCCTCTTCGAAGTCGTCAGCGAGTACAAGGACCTCGAAAGAGACCCGCAGATAATCGAAAACGGGATGTTTACGACGCTCGAGCACCCGGCACACGGCACGCTTCCAATCGTCGGCCCGGCGGTGAACCTCAGCGCCACACCGGGTACGATTCGATCGCCGGCGCCGGAGTTCGGGCAGCATACGGAAGAGCTGCTGCTCGAAGCAGGGCTGTCGTGGGACGAGATCGCGAGACTGCGGGATCACGGCGTAATCGGAAACCGGGTGGCGGATAAGGAGAGCGCGGGCTGATGGGGCTCCTTGACGGCGAGACCGCCCTCGTCTTCGGGGTCGCCAATGATCACTCGATCGCGTGGGGGATCACGCAGGCTCTCCATCGCGAGGGCGCGCACATCGGCCTCAGCTACGCGGGGGAGGTGCTCGAGCGGCGGGTCAAGCCACTCGCCGCCTCCATCGGCGCGCACTTCGTCGAGCCGTGCGATGTCTCCAGCGACGGCGAAATCGTGGCGTTGATGGAGAAGGCGCGGAAAGCGTTCGGCGGCATCGATATCCTCGTCCACTCGATAGCGTTCGCCAATCGTGAGGAGCTCAACAGCAGCTTCCACGAGACCTCGCGCGAGGGGTTCCACCTGGCGATGGACATCAGCGTCTACTCCCTCATCGCGATTGCCCGCGCCGCCCTACCCATCATGCGGGACAACGGGTCGATGCTGACGCTTACGTACCTCGGCTCGCTGCGCGCGTTTCCGAACTACAACGTGATGGGCGTCGCCAAGGCCGCCCTCGAGGCCTGCGTGCGCTATCTGGCGCTCGATCTGGGCGCCGGCGAGAAGCACATCCGGGTAAATGCGATCTCCGCGGGGCCAATTCGCACGCTCTCGGCTGCCGGGGTCTCCGGCTTCAAGGGCCTCCACTCTCGCTTCCGTGACATCGCCCCACTACGCCGGAACATTGGCATCGAGGAAGTCGGCAACGCAGCGGTGTACCTCTGCTCTGAGCTCGCCGCCGGCGTGACGGGCGAAGTGCATTACGTCGACGCCGGCTATAACATAGTCGGACTGCCGATTGCCGACGACTCGGCGTGAACGAGCGGAGTTCGTTTGTTTGGCGAAAGCTGTTGCGGTGAGATCGCGAGACGAGGGCTAGGCGCGACGGTCTGCGACCATTTGTTCCCGCAGCTTGCGTAACGTTCGGAAGAGGATGACGCGCACGTTCGGCTCGCCCAAGCCCATTATCTGAGCGATCTGTCCGTTCGTAAGCTCCGCGTCGAACTTGAGCGAAATGATGTCCTGCTCGCGCTGCGGGAAGTCTTGCAGCAGCCGGCTCACCGTCCGCATCTCCTCGCGCAGCAGGATATCGCCCTCGACGGAAGTGCCGCTGGGAGCGATTTCGCGCAGGACGTCCGGGTCCACCACGGTCTCGCGATGTCGCTTGCGCGCGTGGCTGATGATGACGTTGCGCGCGATCGTAAACAGCCACGTAGCGAACGCCTCATCGTTTCGCAGCGTGTCAGCTTTCACGAAGGCGCGCTCGAAGACGTCGGCGACGAGGTCTTCGGCCAGGTGGACGTTGTGCGTATGCCCGTAGACGTAGGCGAAGACGCGAGGGAAGAACTGACGGTACTTGTCAGCAAACTTATCGATGCGGCGGCCAAGAACAGGGCGGTCGCTGGCCGCAGAGGGAACAACCCGCAGAGTCGTCATCTGTTGGGGGTGCGCTTGTTGCCTCAAAATCCTGCGGGAAAAAAGGCTTGCCCTACTGGACAAGCGTGGGTGTCATGAGCATAATGACACCTGAATTCGGCTTCGGTATCGCGTAAAGTAGTTTTCCGGTTCGCGCATTGGCGTTATAATATCCGTGGTTTGCTTTACCATTATGGAATTGCGATTCTGCAATAAATCAGAAGTTACTATAGCGGCAGCGCGACCGGCCTGTCAACCCTATGCGTTACGATAACGAGCTTGAATCGACCGAGACGATGCATCCGGGGGTGACTCATGCCTAAAAAATGGAACTTCCTCAGCAACTACGGACTCGTCCTGACGCACCTTGTCCAGAACCCCCGCGCGACCCTTCGCGAGATCGCACGCGGTACGGACTTAACCGAACGCGCGGTCTATCAGATCGTGCGAGATCTCGAGGTGAACGGCTTCATCCAGAAGCGACGGGAGGGGCGCAGGAACATCTACACGGTGAACGAAGGCGCATTGTTCAGCTTCCCGGTGTACCAGCAGCTCAACATCGCGCAGATGATCACCGCCCTGCGCCGCATGAATTCGCCCCGAGGAGGCAAGCCGTGAAAGATATCTCCGTCACTCAGGGAGGACAGCACGCTTCCGCACAGCGGGAGGTCAAACCTCATAAGTGGGCGCTCAACCTCTGGGCGCGCGTATTTCGCCGCCTCGCCCGCCGCTGGACGGTACATAGTCACGTCCGTAAATACTGCCGCCCGTTCACAGTCGAAGGCCGCGAGAACCTTGCCTCCATCAAGAACCCGGTGCTGATCGTCGCGAACCACACGAGTCACTTCGACACAGTGATCGTCCTCTCCCTTCTGCCCGCGTCGATTTACGACCGCACGGCGGTTGTTGCCGCGGCCGACCGCATGTACCGCGAACGCATCAAGGGCATGTGGCATTCTCTGCGCTATAACGCCTTCCCGATCACACGCGGGGGCGGGCGCGAGGCGCTCGCCTATTCGCAGTGGCTTCTGCACAACGGTTGGTCGCTCCTCATCTTTCCCGAGGGGAAGCGGTCGCGTACGGGAGAGCTTCTGCCATTCCACGGAGGCCCGGCGATACTCGCGACGCAGCAAAACGTCCCGGTCCTGCCGATTTATATCGAGGGCGCCGGCCGCATCCTTCCGCCTGGGACAAACCGCTCACATCCCGCGCCCGTAGTAGCGCGGGTAGGCAGCCTCTTGACGTTTCCAGAGGGAACGGCAATCAGCGACGCCAAACACGCGATGGAGGAGGCCGTCCGCGCCTTGGCCTGCACGGCGACCGACCAGAAGCAGGCCGCCGCTTCGTAGGTGCCCCTTCGCGCAAGCCCTCTTTGCGTTTTGGTAAGCCCACAATATCGAGCGAATTTTCCGGCTGCTCGAGTGACTTTCGCTCGCGGTAGTGCTAATATCCTCTGCGTTCTGCGGGGGTGCCGTTCGCACAAGGAGGTTGCCGATGACAACCGCCCGCGTAAGCGACACCAAGGCTGGCGCTCCCTCCATCGCTGACGTCCAACCCCACCGGTGGGCGCTCGCGTCTTGGGCGAGAGGCTACCGCCGCCTGGCCCGCCCGGTCACCGTCACGAGGCACGTCCGCCGCTTCTGCCGGCCGCTCACGATCGAAGGAGCGGAGCACCTCCAGCGGCTCCAGAACCCCGCCCTGATAATCGCCAACCACGCCAGCCACTTCGATACCCCGGTCGTCTTGTCGCTGCTGCCGAATCATATCTACAACCGCACCGCGATCGTGGCCGCCGCCGACCGGATGTATCGCGAGCGCCTCAAGGGGATGTGGTACTCGCTCCGCTACAACGCCTTCCCGATAACCCGCGGCGGCGGGAGCGAGGCGCTTTCTTACTCCCAGTGGCTGCTCCAGAACGGGTGGTCGCTTCTCATATTTCCCGAGGGAAGACGGACGCGCACGGGCGAGTTACTTCCCTTCCATCCCGGACCGGCGATTCTAGCGTTGTCACAGAAAGTTCCGATCCTGCCGATATACATCGACGGGACTGCGCACGTACTGCCGCCGGGAACGAAACAGTGCCGCCCGGCCTCCGTGCGGGTGCGGGTCGGCGAGCCCCTTTGGTTCGAAGAAGGCACCACCATCGCTGAGGTAAAGCAGGCGATGGAGGATGCTGTGGCGATGCTTGCCGGTCGATTTACGCCGCGCCCACCGGTTGGCACAACTGAACTCGCGCTTGCGCAACAACGCGAGCCAGCGGGGGTCTCTTAAGCTCGGTCTTCGTTTCGGCCGGAATTCAGGCAGACTGAACTGTCGGCGCAATCCCGTAGCGCCGGTGCCCGCCCGTAACCATATACTCGACGATACCCACGCCTTGCTCTCCCCCCAGCTCGAAGCGGCAATGCTGGTCGAAGCCAAACGCGGAGGCGTCGGCCCGCTTGAGCGCGTCGCCGTCTGAATCGGCCCAGCGCGCGAGCCCAGGCGCCAGGAAGATCGTCTGGATCTCGGTGGCGGTCAGGCGCTCGACCTTCCCGTCTGCCACCGTAAGGTCGAAATGCCCGACCTTCGGGCGCTTCGTCCCCGGCCACAGCTCCAGCTTGTGTTCGATGCTCGTCACCGGCCGGACTTCGCCCGCCGTCGGGATGACCGCCCCGTCAGCGTGGATGACCTCTCCTTCGGGCGTCTCCCAGAGCCACGCGGAAATGGAAAACGATTCGAACTGCGCGGAGATCCAGACCCAGAACGGGACGCGCGCCATGTCGCGAATGCCCCACGACCGGTCGCGCATCCCGATCAAGTCCGTGAATGTTCGGCCGCCGATCGTCAGCGAGCCTTCATAGACGCCTGCCTGTGTGTAGTGCATCTGCTTGACCACCTGGTGTCCGTTGTGCTCCCACTCGATTGGGCTGAATCGGTAAAGTGGACAGCGCTCCTTGAAGACGAGTGAGCCGTTGATGCCGCCCGCCTCATCCTCAATGTCAAGCGCCCAGGACTTGAGAGGCTCGATCACATTAAAGGAAAGAGTACCGGCTTTCATTAATTCGCGGTCGTTATTGAGGGCGCGCAACTGGAGATACGCATAGTGCTGGCCGGCGTGGGCCGCGAAGATGTACGCCTGCGACATCTTGCGGTTCGGGAAGGCGCCGAGTCCGGTGATGAGGGCGAACTCGCCGTGCCGGTCGTGGATGTTGAAGTAGAACCGGTCCTGCCACTCCGGATGGTCGGAGGCGACGCTCGCCAGGGTCTGCTCGGTCTGGTGGATGAGGAATTCGTCGAAGCGGCTGACCACAAACGTGCGCCCGGCTAACCCCCGAAGTTGATCTTCAACTCGGGCGGCTCGAACGACCAGGACGATGCTTCCCGGCTCTCGACCTCAGGCGGAAGCATCAAGACGGCTCGCCGACCGTTTAGATGCACGGCCACACCGTCATCGAGCTGCTCGACGGCGAGGTCTTTCTTCTCGGCGAAGGGCAGTGTCAAGCTCATCACGTAGGCGCCGTCCCGCCTGCTGAACGAGTGCGACGCCGCGCGGTGCAGCACGTCTGCCGCCGACCTGTCGCGGTAGAGCGCCGCAGCGAGCGGCCCGAGCGCTTCCACGCCAACTGGAGCCCTCTTCGCTCGAGTACCTGTCAGGACGGGCAGTTCTCCCGCCGCTGCCTGCGCCCCGTCCAGGGCTCGCGCCTGGTCGGAACGCATCTCTTCGAAGAAGGGATCCTGCACTTCGTCCGGCAGCACTTGATTTACCACGAACGCGTCGCAGGCATACGAGAACAGGCTCAGCGCCGTGAGTGATATTCGCGCGTCCGCTGCTGCCGTTGCGGCCGGTCGTAGGACCACGCGCACTGACGTTATGTCTGGGTCGGTGAGCAGCTCCCGAAGGTCGGCGAGCCGGCCGAGTAGCTCGCGACCGCTTTCGAGCATCTCCTCGCCGGCCTCTGCGTAGTCGGCGGCGAACATTCGAACGAACGGCTCGAAGACGTTGCTCTGGCGGGGCTCGAACAGCCGCTCGAGCCAGCGCGCGGCGGCATCGAGCGAAGGCGGCCTGTCCCGCCAGGTTCAGCATCCGGCCGATCTGGTTCGCGCCCGGAAGCGCCGCGAGGTCGTCCGCCAGTTCGGGCTCGACGCCCCGCCAGTCGAGAAGATCCCCCAGCCAGTCCCGGAACTCGTCCGGCTCATCGTCGCCGTGGCGGGTCTCGAGCGCCGCGAGGTTGGGCCCGACGTCGCGCGGCTCGTGGGTCAACTGGAAGCCGAGCGCTTCGCCCAACCCGCTGCCTAGCCCGAAGGCGAGCGTCCGCCGGCCGCCCATCGCCAGAGCGACCGCTGTCGCAGCCGACATAGTGCTCACGCCGCTGCCGCCCCGGCCGGTGAACAGGATGATCCTCATTTGCGCTCGGATGATAGCACAGGGCCATCGCCTATTTTGGTTTGACGGCGCGCCGGGCCGTCTCCTAGAATCCAGTAGCCATGCCCGTTGAGTCGGAAACAGTCCCGGTAGGCGCTGAAGCGCCCGATTTCACGCTGACCGCCATCGACGGCAGCGAAGTTACCCTATCGAAAATGCGCGGGAAGCCGGTCGTCCTGGTCTTCCTGCGCGGCTTCATGTGACCGTTCTGCCGGAGGCATCTCTCGCAGTTGCGAGACCGGTACGAGGAGTTCGACAAGCGGGGCGCCCAAGTTCTCGCGATCGCTCCGGACACGTTCGAGAACGCGCGGAACTTCTTCCGGGAACATGACATTCCGTTCCCCTGCCTTCCGGACGCCGACCGCACGGTCTTCCGTCAGTACGACGTGAAGAGCGCGATGATATCGCTTGGACAGCGCCCGGGGCTATTCATCATCGATAAGGACGGGATCGTGCGCTACGCCTACCTCGGCTGGCAGCAGTGGGAGATTCCGTCCGTCGATGAGACGCTCGTTCAGCTCGACGCGCTTTCGTAACGGGAGCCCCGTTCAAGAGCCTCGTACGACTGGTCGAGCGCGCCAGGCTGGACAAATCACGGACCCTCGATACGCCCTTCCTGAGGGCTACTCGGGGGCGAACGGAGCGCTCCACACGTGGGCTCGGAATCACAAGAGCAGGGCGCTATACTGGGCCCGAGGCGAGTGAGATGCGAGAGCTGAAAGAGCGTCGGACAGCTGCGAATCCCGTCCTATTGTGTGAACGCGCCGGCGGCGTGGTCACGTTGACGCTCCACCGGCCCGAGCAGTTCAACGCACTCTCAGAGGGGCTGCTGACAGAACTCGACACGGCGCTGGCTGACATCGCCTCGGATGAAGCTGCGCGTGTCGTGGTTATCGCCGGCTCCGGCAGGGCATTCTGCGCGGGTCACGACCTGAAGGAGATGCGCGCGCACC
>VBJT01000163.1 GCA_005880075.1 Chloroflexota bacterium | reverse complement strand
TGCATCGTCCGTGACGAGGCCACCCGCATTGCGGATGACGTGCGCGTCTCCCGGCTGGAGCCCCAGCGTAGGCTCGACGTTCAGCCGCGCATCCATGCAAGCGATAACGGCGAGCTGCTTGGCGGGAGACATCTGCAGGTCGCCGAGGTTGAAAGACGAAGCGTACGCGGCGTTTGCTTGCTGCGCTTCTTCATAGACCGTCAAAACGCGTCCTCCGTCATGTGCGCGGGGCAAGGCGTATCGTAGGTGCGCCTGACCGATTTCGTCAAGCAAATACGTACAGAAACACACTCAGTCCGGCCGCACTAGCGCGGTCGCCGTTCCGGCCGTCACCGTTTCGTAGACCCGCCGCACGACCGCTCCGTCGAGCGCCGATTCCGCCAGGCGGCCGTTCGTACTCAGAGTTTCGCCGCTCAGCACCGGCCGGAGGAAGGCCAGCGATAGCTTCGCGCTCTCGAACCACTCCTTTCCGAGCAGCGATGTCATCATTTCGCTGATGTACTCCGCTGACATTAGCCCCTGCGCCACGGTCGTCTCGAACCCCGCCTTCTTCGCCGCCTCGGACTGCACGTGGATCGACATCCCACGCACCGCATTCGCGGAATCCTCTGAATACGCCGTCATCTTCTCCTGCGTCAACGTCCGCAAGATCGCCGTTAGTTCCCCTTTCCGCTCTCCGATCTCCGGCTTCTGACCTCCTTCTTCTTCCTTCCTGCTTCCTCCTTCCTCCAGAAACGCCATCGTCAACTTGGACTTACCGATGATCAGCCCCGTCTCGTCGCGCCAGCGCGTCTCGAAGACGAACCAGCGGCGCCCGCGCTTCTCGTACTTGTCCGTGAACCGCCCGTAGCCCACCGGCTGGCGGTCGACCCGCAAGGCCGCCGTCGTCTCGATCTCATGCTTCGCGTGCAGCGTCCCCGGTGGCACCGGCGATATGCTATCTAGAAAGCGCAGCGCCGCGTTTCCGAGGATCGAAGGCGGCGCGACCGGCGGCCCCCACGGCGAACGCTCACGGTGCCACGGATGCTCGTTCTCGACGGCCTCGAGGTGCCGGGCGATGCGCTCCTTCAGCGGGTACTTCGAGGGGCCGAAGTCCTGGCCTACTTCGATCGTGTCGTACGACAGGTCAGCCATCGTGACGGCGATGATAGCAGGCGATACGAGCGCGTGTCATGCCGATAAGCGCGAGTCCTATGGCAGCGATGGCATCTTCGTTCTAGAATAAGACTACGCACACCGCCCGCAGACTCAGATGCGCGCTGCCGCTCTCGCCGTCGCTGTGGTCGCCGCTTTCGTCGGCGTCATGTACCTGCGCTTTGCCAGCGATTCCGTGCCGAGACCGCCAGCGGGCGCCGTGGGCGGCGGGCCCCAGTGCGTCGTCTTCCGCACCGTCTCCAACGGGGCCGATGGCCAGAAGCAGGCGACTTGCGGTCCGGTGACGGCTCCCCCAACATCCGCGTCGGTCGTAACTTCGACGTCTCCTCCTGCGCTTTCCGGACCCCCCTCCTTCCTGAGCGGCAAGGAGCTCATTCCATTGAAGATCGGGCCAGCGATCGAGTTCCCCGAGAATACTGCCCTGATCGCGGCGCTCGGCTGCGCCCCATGCGGCGCCCCAGACCAGGCGCTGGTGCGCGTCTACCGCGATCCTGCCGGATCTTATCGAGTTGACGATCTGCTCGGTGAGCAGCGCTTCAGTCTGCCGCCCCGCCTTGTCGATACTCCCGAAGGTCCCCGCGAAGGGCCCCGTCAGGTCGTGGGCATGGCCACCAACGCCGATGGATCTGAAATCTTCGTAGCCTTTTGCACTCGCGGCAACTGCCTAACCGTCGAGGCGTCGTCAGGGGAGACCGAATCTACTATCTTCCGTTCCAAAGACGGGGGATTCAGCTGGGAGCCGCTTGGCACGCTGCCAGATGTCAGGATGCTCGCCGGTGTAGTCGAGTCGGGCTTAGTGCTCGTAGGCTCTCTAGAGGAGGGTAAGCCTTCTCTAGAGTTCTCACTCTTTCCAGGTGGCGAGATCGTAGACCCTCCAACTTCCAATCGAGTGGTGTGGCCTACCGTTCTCGCCAGTGGCGAAATTTTCTGGAACGTAGAACAGCGCAGCATTCTTCGCGCCGATGGTAGTTCCCTGCTTGATATTAGCAATGACCCCCAAACGTTAAGCATTCGTCCGTATGTGCTTGGTAACGCCGACGGTACCAGTGCGTTCGGCTCGATCGATTACAACGGGGGAGAACTAACGTACCTCCTAGAACTCGGGTCCGAGCACCCCTCGAGAGCCCTTCTTGCTAGCGGCCAGATTCTAGCCGGTATCTGGACCGAGGACGGACTGATCTTCGGGAATACTTCGCTTAGACCGCAAGATCTCCCGGGCCGCCTCATCCCATTCCGAGGGCTGCCCGCGATCATCGACCTGGCAAACCATTCAGTTACCCCAATCGCAGGACCGTTTCTTGAGGAGCCATTCGCAAAAGCCAGCGTTGGGATCGTCGCCGTAAAGCGCGGCCCCTTCGAGCGCGTGATCAACACTAACGACACCTGCTTGAACGTCCGCTCGGAGCCGGGTGCTGGCGAAGTCCTCGATTGTGTCGCAGAAGCGGTCCTTCTCCGCGCGCCAAGCGGCGCTGCGGACGTGGGCGGCGTCCCATGGCACAAGGTGACGACGCCGGCGGGTGTTGAAGGCTGGGCGAGCACCGACTACCTTGAGTTCGCACGCCAGTGACCAGGCCCTAACTCCTGACTCCTGTCTCCTCCTCCCGCGCTATAATTCCTCCGTGAGCCCCCAGACCGAGCGCCGTCTCGTCCTCATCGACGGCCACTCCATCATCCACCGCTCCTTTCACGCGATGAAGATGGTGAAGGAGCCTCTCAAACTCCGATCGACAGGTGAATTGATCGGAGCGCCGTTCGGCTTCGCAAACACGTTCCTACACATGTTCGGCGAACTCAAGCCCACGCATGTCATCGTTACTCTGGACATGGCCGGTCCCACCTTCCGCCACGAGATCACCGACACCTACAAGGCCACGCGCGTCGCCATGCCCGACGAGGAGCGCCAGGAGTTCTCGCGCCAGATGAAGCGCTCTCGCCAGGTGATCGAGACGTTCGGCATTCCCATTTACGAGCTGGAGGGCTACGAAGCCGACGACCTGATGGGCGCGCTTTCGGTCCAGGCGGCGAAGGAGGGCATCGACACGTTCCTGGTTAGCATGGACAGCGACATCGCTCAGCTCGTCACACCGGAGGTCCACCTCTGGATGTACCGCCCTTACCAGCGCGACTCCGTCATCTACACGAAGCCCGAAGATGTCCTCGAGCGTTACGGCGTCCTTCCCCACCAGATCGCGGACCTCAAAGCCCTAAAAGGCGACACGTCGGATAACATCCCGGGTATCGTCGGCGTCGGTGAGAAGACGGCTGTCAAGCTCGTCCAGCAGTTCGGCTCCGTCGAGGCCATGCTGGACAACATCGATGCCATCGAGCAACCCAAGCTCCAGGCTGCGGTGCGTGATGCGTCCGATCAGATCCGCCAGAGCAAGCGACTCGCGATCATCGATAGCAACGCTCCGGTGACTCTCGACCTGCGGGCAGCGGACTTCTACGCCCACTACGACCGCAGCCAGGTCTCGAAGTTCTTCCAGGAAATGGAGTTCCGCACGCTGCTCTCCCGTCTGCCGGAGCCGACCGACAAGATCGCCGTCGCGGTCGACGGCGACGGCGCAGCTCCAGCCGAGACGCGCGTCACCCTCGTCGATAGCGAGGATGCGCTCGACAAGCTCGTGAACCGCATCGCGAGACAGAAGTCGTTCGTCCTGGATACCGAAACAACCACACGTGAGGCGATGCGCGCGGACCTCGTCGGCCTTTCGGTCGCGCTCGCCGACGGCGAGGCGTTCTACATTCCGACCGGCCATGCACCGAGGCTTGGGGAGAACGGTCAGCTACCGATCGACCTTGTCCTCGCAAAGCTCGCTCCGTTAATCGACGACCCGAAAATCGGGAAGACCGGACACTACCTGAAGTACGACGAGGTCGTGCTCGCGCGACACGGCGTGAGGGCGCAGGGAATCGCCTTCGATACGATGATCGCCGCTCACCTCCTCGGCGAGGGTGGAGGGGCGGGAAGGCCGGAAGAAGGTTCGCTCGCCCTCGGCTGGCTCGGCGCGCGACGGCTCGGCGTCGAGCTCCAGGACCGCAACGCGCTGCTCAACCCCACCAACAAGCGGTCGGCCACAATCACCTGGGACCAAGTCGACATAAATGCGGCGGGCCAATGCGCTGGGGCCTGCGCCGACGTGATCGCTCGCCTGCGCGCCGTCCTTGAGCCCGAACTCGATGAGAAGGGCATGCGCCGGCTCTTCGACGAAGTCGAGATGCCACTCGTCTCCGTGCTCGCGCGGATGGAGCTGAACGGCGTCGCCGTCGATACCGGCGCTCTGCGCGAGATGTCCGAGTCGCTGACGATGGAGGTCCGTCGCATCGAGGAGGACATCTATGCCTCCGTCGGGCACGACTTCAACATCGGCTCGCCCATCCAGCTCTCGCAGATCCTGTTCGAGGAGCTTCATCTGCCGAAGACGCGCCGCCTGAAGACCGGCGCTTATAGCACTGACCAGCAGTCGCTCGAGGGACTGCGCGGCCTGCACGAGATCATCGACCACATCTACACCTACCGCGAGCTGACGAAGCTCAAGTCGACTTATCTCGACACTCTACCGTTCCTCGTCCACCCGCAGACGCGGCGGATCCACACGGAGTTCAACCAGACCGGCGCAGCCACCGGGCGACTAGCATCCAGCAACCCGAACCTGATGAACATCCCCGTCCGCACGGAGCTTGGCGAGCAG
>VBJT01000162.1:2642-7110 GCA_005880075.1 Chloroflexota bacterium | reverse complement strand
GTCTTCGCCTCGATCAGCCTCTTTATCACGATGTGCGCTGCCATCGTCACGGCGACCCTCTGGGCGATCATCGCCGCCCAGCGGTTCGCCTATGGCGACCCGAGCTCGCGCGGTGGGCGCAGTCTACACTAGCCCCGGTTCGCCACTAACCGGTAGCCCACACCCGGCTCCGTGATGATGTAGCGCGGCGCCTGCGGGTCGGGCTCGATTCCCGGTCAGATGGGCGAACACCCACGTCCCCATGAGCTACCTGCCACCTACGCCCTGTTATCGCCCAGCTACGGGACTCTAATCGATCCGCTACCGGACGGCCATGCGCGGGCCTTCCGGAGGGCGGCCGGTGAGGCGCACCCGGGCGGCGCCGCGGGGGAGGTCAACGATCTTGGTCCGTTGGGCCCAGCGCTCTGGCAGCCTGTAGGTCTTACCGGCACGACTCGCTCTGGATGCCGGCAGGCGCGAGCGGTAGTGAAGAGCCACTCCATAGACGGTGCTCCCCGTCCTTCGTCGAAAGGTGCCGGGTTGCTCCATCACAATCTCACGGGCGTTTGCGGGAAAGTACATCCGCTTGACTCGTGTCCGCGCCTGCTTCCGGCCGCTTCGCAGCGGCTGCGGCGAGCGGTAGACCAGGTACTTGACCTTACCCCCACCACTGTATCTGGCTTCCGATGGTTTGTACGTCATCGCTCAGCCTCCTCCCCACGGGTTATAGTCGGAATCCCAACCGTGCTTCTTCGCGAGCCTGTTGGCCTGTTCGGTTGTCTTCTGGTCCTCCTCTTTGGCGGCCTTCAAAATCCCTGTGATCTTTCCGCCAAACTTCTCCTTCCATGAAGGCGCCACCGCGAGCGTGCAAAGATAGTCGGCGCGCTTCTTTAGTTCTGTCAGCTGTTCGCGGCGGCGCACGCCTTCCATCTCTCCTCATATCTGCCGGTTGATGTCCCGTATGTCCTGCACTGAGTTCACGTCGCCGTAGATGTCAGTTGCTCCTCGAGCCATTTCCTACCTCCTAACGCGGTTTCTCGGGACCTTCGCGGGTTGCCGCACAATGGGCACAGCAGTTCGTCTTGCCATCCCGTTTCCACCATCGTGCGTGGTCGATAATCTGCACGCCGCAATGGGCGCAAGCGGCGTGAGCAATGAACCATCACCTCCTCGGCTCACACCGTGCCCTCCTCCCAGTTGCGACCCCATAAAGCCTTTTTGGCAGGGTGTTTAACTCGCATTGCAGTGTCTTTATGCGTTTGTAATGCGCGGCAGGTGCTGGTTGAGCCGGTGTTGACTGCTGCCGCCGTACCATTACGCCGCCAAGGCTCGCTGGGTACGCAATAATGGCGCAGTATTTAGTGGTGGCGCACCAAACTGCCGGGAGCCCGGAGTTGGTCTCCAAGGTCCGGCAACTCGCGGTGGAAGACCCCAGTGCCGGGTTTGTCCTTTTGGTCCCAGCTACGCCGGTCTCTCACCTGCTGACGTGGGTCGAAGGCGAGGCACGTGAGGTGGCACAGCGTTCCGCCGAAGCAGCCCGGAAGCGGATGGAAGAGGCAGGGGTATCCGTGAGTAGAACGACCGTTGGAGACGGGTCTCCCCTGGTAGCAATCGACGATGAACTACGGCAAAGTTCTGAGCGTTTCGACGTCATTATTGTCAGCACTTTGCCGCTCGGCGTCTCCAAGTGGCTGGGCCTCGATCTGCCACGCCAGGTGGAGCGGAAGTCCGGTCTCCCTGTTATTCACGTCGTAAGCGAGGAGAAGCCGGCGGAGGCCGGGTCCAGCAGTGCCGCTGACACGGAGGGATGACGAGATGGTAACCGTGACGCGAGAGCGACACGATTACGCACTTCTGAGTTTCGAACCCGCAACGGGCGCCGCGTCACGAACCGGTAGCCGACGCCCGGCTCCGTGACGATGTAGCGGGGCGCCTGCCCGTGTAGAATCGAATTCGCAATGGCTAAACCGCCGCAACTTGTCGCCGTTGTGATTGCCTTCGTCCTGGTCCTCGGTGCGGCGGGATACGGTATTGTGCGCGGAGCGCTGGGCGAGGATCACAGCTCAGCAACTGTAACGACGTGGAAGTCTGCGACTACCTGCGGAACCGGTACGGCCCAAGAGATCCCGGTGGCCGATGGCTTATCACTTCCGGCACGGTTACCTCAGGAAGTGTGCCTCAGTAATGCCTACTACAGCACAGGTGCTCCAACGACTCTGTGGTATAGCAGTCCGCAGGGGGACAAGATTTTACTCCTGTCGTTCATCAATGAAACATCGAATCCTTCCCTTTCCTCACCGGCGGGCACACCTATTCAACTGGGCAACTTGGTCGGGTCCGTCACAGATACGACGGAGCCGGATGGCACTAGATATTACGCCGTAAGCTTCGAGAAGAGCGGTTGGACATATTCCGTAGCCGCGAGACTCGGCAACAACGGTGGCCAGGACAATAAGGTGACGCCGGACGAACTCAATGATGTCGCGTTATCTGTGGCTGAGCAATAGCCGCTAGCGCTGAAGCAGCCGCACGAAAAGCCCTTGCTCGCTGGGGAGCTTACCCACCGCACTACGCGCGGTTCGTCACGAGCCCGGTAGCCGAGGCCGGGCTCGGTGATGATGTAGCGCGGCGCCTGAGGGTCGGGACAAGGTCGAGCCGGTCACGTTTGGATTTGAATTGACCGCCGGCGCTTGAATAACATCGCACTGGTGTGATACGCCGGCGTAACGTATCCGTTCGCCCTGAGGCTCTCGAAGGGTCGCGCTGAGCCTGTCGCAGCGTCGCGTTGCCTGCCCCCTGGAGGCCTGCCCGCCGTAGGAGGGAACCTCTCCAAGGGTTGGGCGGAGCCACTGGACCGCGTTCCCGCTAGAATACAGACGCCATGCCGACCGTCGAAACGGTCCTCGGCCCGATCGATGACGCCGCCCTCGGCTTCACGCTGAGCCACGAACACGTGCTCGTCGCGATGGGCGAGGACAACCACCACTACCCGTGGCTCTTCGACTGGGAGCGAACGCGCGCCAACACCACCCGCGAGCTCTCCGAAGCGAAGGCGGGCGGCGTCGACACGATCATCGACCTTACGACGCCGGACCTTGGGCGCGACGTTGAGTTCGTGCGGGATGTGGCCCGCTCATCCGGCGTCAATATCGTCGCCGCCACCGGTATCTGGCGCGACGTCCCCCGCTCGTTCTGGGAGCGCAGCATCGACCGCATCGCCGACATCTTCGTCCACGAGATCGAGACCGGCATCGGCGACAGCGGCATCAAGGCGGGCGTCATCAAGGTCGCGAACGACGCCGAGGGCGTGACGCCGCCGGCCGAGCGCGTGCTGCGCGGCGCCGCCCGCGCCCTCAAGCGCACCGGCTGCCCGATCAGCACCCACCAGTGGGCCCCGACAAGAGTCGGCGCGCGCCAGGTCGAGATCTTTCTCGACGAAGGCGCCCCAATAGACCGCATCTGCATCGGCCACAGCGCCGACGCCACCGACGTCGCCTACCTCGAATCGCTCCTCGAGACCGGCATCTATCTCTCGATGGACCGCTACCCCGGCGCCGAAGGCCGTCCCGACTGGCGCGAGCGCAATGCGACCGTCAAGGCGCTAATCGACCGCGGCTGGGCGCATCGCCTGATGCTCGGCCACGACTACGCGCCCGCGCCCATCTCGGCCCGCCATCGCGGCGAGGTCGCAACCGGCGGCCCGACCCGCTATCTCTTCCTCGCGACCGTCGCCCTTCCCGCCCTGCGAGAGGCCGGCGTCGACGCGGAGACGAGTGACCTGATGATGCGCGAGGTTCCCCGCCGCTTCCTGACTGGAACGTGACCGGGCGGGACGCCTCTTCCCGCTCGTCCTGAGACCGTGCGGAGCCACCATCCCGGCCCTCCCTATCCTCATCAGGCAATAATCGGTTAAGATTCGATAAACGGTCAACCAGGAATTGTCACCTGGGATACGCGGGGGGAACTGTGGCGGCACAAAATCGAGAATCGGCTCACAGTGCGCTTGTCAGGCCCGATGCTGACGCTCCGGTCCTGCAGGGAGATGCCGTCGAGGAAGAACTCGCTCGACTCTTGAAAGAACGCTCGGTAGCCTCATGGGAGACTCTTTTCGAACGGCATTTTGACCGCGTTTACAGATACGCGCTTGGTCGCCTGTCATGCCGAGAAGCCGCGCAAGATGTCGCTGCCGCAACCTTTGACCGGGCGCTAACAACAATAGACAGCTATTCCTACCGAGGACGTCCGATACTCGCCTGGCTCTACGGCATCGCCGGTAATATCGTGAAGGAGACGCTCCGAAACGAGGCGCGCGAGCGCGGGACAGGGCTCCTCCGAGGCATCCGCAACCGGAACGGGCACCAACCAGACGACGCGTTTCGCGTTACGGAGGGAGATAGTGCCACAGCCCTCGCCGCTCGGATGGACTTGCACGATGCGCTGCGGCTCCTTACTCGAGTACAGCGCGAAGTAGTGCTCTTGAGATACTTCG
>VBJT01000162.1:0-2637 GCA_005880075.1 Chloroflexota bacterium | reverse complement strand
CTACGCTCTTCAAGCTAGGGCCCTGGCGGCCCTCCGTCGACACCTCGCTTGACGATTCTCGAAAGTTCCCCAAAATAGCCGTTTGATTCGGCGCCTCCCTGGTCATAAAAGAACGACTGCGTAAAAGGAGGTTAGATCCCTGGACGCCCGCCGCCGGCAAATCCTGACAGCGTGCCTTCGTCGAGTCGATGGTGGAGAACCACTCGATGCCGTGGTCCGAACCTACCCAAGGGACAGCGACTGGCTGCGTAGGCATTTCCTCGTTTCCGAGGCGCTAAAGATGACAGGTGGGTCGTCGTCCGAGACGAAGGAGCGGGCACGCAAATCGTTGTTAACTGCGCTGGCTCGTTCGGATGTTGAGCCGCATCTTCCACCACGCCCACAACTTGCCCTTTCGGTCGCTCGGCTCGCTACCATCGTTGTCAGTCTTCTTACAATAACTGCTGGTGCGGCTGCCGCAGCGGGCGCCAACTTCAGCTCTGTCCCCGGGCGGGTTGTTGACGTGTTAATGGAGCCCCTACCGCTATCCGCAAAGCCGATGGAAGCTCGACTTTTGCGCCCAACGAATCAGGACGCAACAAATGACGCCGCGGACGATGGCACAAGGGGTGGAGGGGGTGGTCATGGAGCGGCCAATGAAGTTGGCGCCTACCGCACCGGCAGTAACGAACCGGCGGCTCAACACAAATCCTCCTAGTCAACCTGATCAACACGAGCCGGTGCCCGCAGATCACCCAACGCCAACCCCGCATCCGGCACCGCCGCACCCTAACCCGCCTGGGAACGGAGTCCATCCACAAGATGGCAGCGCGCGACCGCAGCAGTCAGCGAATGACGCTGGCCACTCACCGGCCGATGCCTCGGCCAACCCAGGGGGGCATTCAGCGGACCATACTGAACCAAGCCGAACGCAGTTAAATCAGGCTTGCGGCTCGACCGATCAGTCCACTGAGAACGCCCTTACAGACCCGCATAACAACGGTTCAGCTAATGACTGCGGCCCAGGTGCGGCCGGATCGAGCGAGTCGCCTACTACTAGCGGCGGCAACGGGGCTGCGCGATCCAGGCCGACTTAGTGGAGCAGCTTGCGGTTTTAGGCGCCGGCTACGTCGGTCTGGTTACCGCGGCATGTCTTGCTGAATTAGGTCATCGCGTCACCTGCATCGAGGTGGACGGGCGAAGGCTGATGGCCCTCAAGGCCGGGCAGCTGCCGATATACGAGCGCGGCCTCCCCGAACTCATCTGGGGCAATGCGCAGCGGGGCCGCCTTTTCTTCAGCGATGACTTCGGGGAGATCGCCGACGCTGATGCGATTTTTGTGGCCGTGCCAACGCCGTCCGGGGAGAACGGCGAGGCCGACATCAGCTTCGTACGCCAAGCAGTTTATTCGCTGATCCCACATGCCAAGCGTGGGGTCTTACTCATTATCAAGAGTACGGTACCCGTTGGCACGGCAGACAGGATCAGCCAGCTACCGCCGGTCCTCAAGGCCGGGATCGAAGTCGTATCCAACCCGGAGTTCTTGCGGCAGGGGACAGCCGTTCGGGACTTCCTACAACCCGAACGCGTGGTCATTGGAGCGGAATCTGCCCAGGCGGTCGAGCGAGTCGCTCGCATCTACGCGTCGCTTGAGGCTTCGATCGTTTCCGTAGACCGGCGATCTGCGGAGCTGGCAAAGTACACGGCAAACGCGCTGCTTGCCACGCGCATTTCGTTTATAAACGAGATCTCCCACATCGCCACAGCAGTAAACGCTGACATCGACGATGTCGCGCGCATCGTCGGAATGGACAGGCGCATCGGCCCTGCCTTTCTTAGGTCAGGACTGGGGTGGGGCGGCTCGTGCTTTCCGAAGGATGTGTTAGCGCTAACGTCTGCCGCAGCTCGCTATGGGTGCCACACTCCGATCTTGCGGGCGGTGTACGAAATCAACGAGCTTCAACGCGAACACGCCGCCCAACTCTTGATTGACGCATTGCACGGAATCGATGACCCGATTGTTGCTGTCCTGGGGGTCGCCTTCAAGCCAAATACTGATGACGTGCGCGGCTCACCAGCCCTCACAATCGCCGAGCGGCTTCTCGGGAACGGCGTGACCGTCCGCATACATGATCCGTTTGCTCTTGTGAACGCCAGCGACGTCCTCGCTCGAATCGATTGCCGGCCGGATCCTTACTCCGCGCTCGAAGGCGCGGACGCTTTGCTTCTGGCCACCGAATGGGAGGAATACGAAACGCTCGACTGGACGCTCGTGAGGGAGACCATGCGCGGAAAAACCGTCGTCGATGGCAGGAACGTCCTGAACGGAGGGCATCTTACAGAGTTGGGCTTCCGGTACAGATCATTTGGCAGGCCGGAACACAAGCTGAATGGCAACGGGACGCATCACAACATAAATGGGTCAATCCCCGGCGTTGCGGGGGAAGGCGTGGAATGACAGTCCAATCGAGGGTTCGTGAGGAGGCCGGAGCGCGCAAGGCCTCCAGAATGGAGCGACGGGGCAAGTTCCTTTACGTCAACGGCGAGAAGGTATATCTCCGAGGCGTCACTTATGGGACATTCCGTCCCCAACCCGATGGCACGATGTTCCCGCCGCCGGAAGTTGTTGAGACGGATTTCCGAGGCATGGTGGAAGCG
>VBJT01000161.1 GCA_005880075.1 Chloroflexota bacterium | reverse complement strand
CCGAATATATTTCGCTAAGCAAGGGGCGGACTTGACGTGAACGTTAGGGTATAATATCGCATCGAAACGAGCAAACGGACAAGCGCACCGGACAAACGGGAACCTAGCTAGCCGGAAGTGAGGTAGCCCATGACGCGAGGACTGAAAGAGCGAGTCGATTCCAGGGACGCAAAGCGCGAGCCGCCCTACCGCAGCACGATGGAGCTCACGCCGGAGCAACAGAAGGTCCTGGCCGAGAAATTGGGCGGCGTTCAGAACTACAACCCGGTTGTCCTGAGGGAGATGGCGCGCAAGGACAGACGGTTCTTCGCGCCGCTGATCATGTCGATCTTGAGCGCGGAGTTCAGGGGCATCGACTTCTTCGGGAGGTTCGTTGTCGATACCGAGGACGAAGTGCCGTGGCACATGACCCTCGGGTTCGCCCGCCAGACCTTCGACGAGTCGCGCCACACTCTGCTAAACATGAAGCTCCTCGAGCACCTCGGCTCTACCGTCGGCGAATTCCCGGACATCATTCTCGGGCCGCAGCGCGATGATATCCCGCCGGAAGAGCTCGACCCCGCCATCCTTCTCGCGCGGGTGAACGTGGCGCTGGAAGGATTCGCTCTCACGACGTTCGAGGAGATCCGGGCGCTGGCGGAGCAGACCGGTGAGGAGATGGTCGCCCATTGCCACGACTACAACATGGCGGACGAGGTCACGCATGTCGCGCTAGGCGACTACTGGCTCGAGAAGCTCTCGCAGGTGCAACCGTGGCGCAAGGAGCGGGCGAGAGCGGCGCAGCAAGAGTTCGAAACGAACATCGCGATGGTGCGGCAGATGGCTCGCTCGTACATGGCGGCGAACGGGCAGGGCGGGCAGACAAACGGCGCGAGCGTGCAGAAAGAAGGAACACCGAAGTAGCGGGCGTAATCGCCCGTCGAAACTCTTCGGGACAAGATATGTCTGCCCACCCCAGATTCCTTCGCGGAGATGCGGCGACGCTGACGGGGGCGTGGTCGTCGCTAATGACGGCTAACCGATGGCTTATGTAATCGACCAGGACCGCTGCATCAACTGCGCCTGGTGCCGGCGTGAATGCCCAACGGACACGATCCACTACTTCGATCAGGCGAACCGCAAGCACAATATCGACCCGCAGTTCTGCATCGACTGCGATATTTGCGCGCGCGTCTGCCCCATGGACTGCATTTCCCACAAACCAGAGCTTGTTCCGGACCCGGACTCGCTGGCACACGCGAAGCAGCGGGCCCGCGCCTGGGCGCGCGACCGGCGGCAGCTGAAACTCGGGATTCGGGCGTATGCGGAGTCGCAGGTAGTCAAGATCGCTGGAAATGGCTCCTAGTTGTCATTCTGAGCAACGAAGAATCTGTCCATGCGCTACCCGTGCTCTGGCGCTGACCGCCGAGACTCAGTATTTGGGCGGGCGTGCCTCTGAGTCCCTCAGGGGAGAGCTTGGACAAAGGCCCTTCGCGGACAGAGCCTTCCTTCGTCAGGATGACAGGGGCGGGCAATGGAATTAGCCGTTGATCCTCGCCAGGTAGGCGGCGCCTTCTCGGTGGACGAAAGCGCGCGCCGGCTTGTGCATTATCGTTTCGCGGAGCTCGCGGCGATGGAGGCGGAGGCCGGCTGGGTGATTACGATGGCGGCACCGAGGCTCAAAATCGCGCTTGCGGAACACGCCTACCAATGCTCCCTTCATGCCGACGCCCTTGGCCGGCGGCTGCCCGAAATGCGGGTGATGGAGAACATCGACATGTCGATCCCGCCGACGATGCGGGTCGCTGACGTTCGCCGGCCGCCGAATGACGAGTTCGCGCGCTTCGTTCGCGAGATGCAGGACGCCGACGATGAGCTGCTGCGGCTGACAGGCCTCTATCGCGTTCTCAAACCGCACCTCGCCGTCTACTATCGCCATCACGCGGCAGTAACCGACCAGGTCTGCGATTCGCCCACCGTGCGGACGCTGAAGTTCATCCTCATCGACGAGGAGGAACAGATCCGCTGGGGCCAGGCGATCTACGAGGAAATGGCTGACACGCCGGCGAGGCGCCGCCAGGCACTTGAATGGCAGATGCACCTGGAAGAGATGCTGGCGGCCTCGGGCGGAGTTACCGGCGGGCAATAGCCGAAAACGGAAAAGCCGAAACCCCGAAACACCTGCCCGCAGACACCAACCGACGCACCCGATAGACTGTCGCTTGGATGTCTGAATCGGTCCAGACGTTAGAGCACGAACACCACGCCGTCGAGATCGAGCGTGAGGGGCTGTTCATTCATCTCGGCCGGCGGCGCATACGGCTGGAGTATCTTCTGCTCGCCGGCATGCTCTTGCTGGCCCTCGGCTTCGGAGCGCTCTTTATCGCCCTCGACCTAGGGAAAGATGATCTCGAGCGGTGGGGATATGCGGGGCTCTTTGGCATTGTCCTCTTTCGCTCCGCTTCGGTCGTCCTCCCGATGCCCGGCGGAGGTGTCATCTTCGCCGCTGGAGGGCTTCTGAACCCCGTATTCGGAATTCCGGCGCCCCTCGCCGTCGGTCTGGTCGCCGGCTTCGCCGAGTCGCTCGGGGAATTTACCGGTTACGCGGCCGGCCTTGGCGGGAGCAGGATGCTGAAAGACCGGGCGATCTACCGCCGAGTCAAGAGGTGGATCGAGCGGAGGGCCTTCCTAACAATCTTCGCCATGACCCTCGCTCCAGGTCCGCTGTTCGATATAGCCGGGATCGCCGCTGGTGCTACGCGAGTGCCGATCCGCATCTTTTACCCGGCCCTCCTCAGCGGCAAGGTCCTTCGCGACACATTTGTCGCTGTCGCGGGCTACTACAGCCTCGACCTGTTTGTCGACTGGCATGGCGGCATCTGGGACGCCTTCGTAGGCGTCGTCAACAGCATCGCCGGGCTGTTCTGATGGGCCAGGAAGCCCGCTGCACCCTCCGCTTCGGGAATAAGGTCTCGGAGGGCAAAGCTCTTCTAGAGACGGACGAACTCGTGTTTCGGGGCGAGGGCGTGCGGTTGAAGATACCGTTCAAGGAGATACGGTCGCTAGAGGCGCGAGACGGGGAGCTGCGGATTGAGTTCTCGGACGGGCCAGCCGTGTTCCAGCTCGGCGCAAAGGCGGATAAGTGGGCACAGAAGATCCAGCATCCCAAATCGCTGCTCGATAAGCTGGGCGTGAAGCCGGGGATGAAGGTCAGCATTCTTGGCGTGGATGACCCAGAATTTCTGGCGGTCTTACGAGAGCGAACGGAGAAGGTTTCCTTCGAGCAGCCAAGGCCGGCGGCGGAGGCAATCTTCGTCGCTGCGAACAGTCCCGTCGATCTCACCGGGCTTACCGCGTTGCGAGAGGCCATCAGTCCGAACGGCGCCATTCGAAAGGCAGCCCGGGCGTTTTTCGAGTTTCGGTTTTCGAGTTCCCCCGTTAGGGCTCGATCCAGTCGGCAAGAAGGCGCGAAAGCGGTTCGATGGCGGCGTCCAGGTCGAAGCTGTCGGCGGCCAGGCGGGCCTGCATCATCGTCCCCTCGACAACGGCGATGAGCACGGACGCGATGAACTCGACATCGAGATCGCGGCGAACGAGCCCCGCCTCCCGGCCTGCGTTCAGGATCTCGACGGCAAAGCTGCGCCAGTTGCGGTACATCGCCGCCAGCTGTTCGCGCACTTTCGCGTCTCGTGAAGCGTGGGCGGCGAACTCCATGAAGAGCGCGGACCAGAGGGGGTTGTCGCTATTCAGGGCGAAGATGCTGCGCAGGACTGTCTCGAGGTTCTTGGCCACAGGCACATCGGCATCGACGGCCTCGCGGAAGGCAGTGAGCTGGCGGCTGATCCGCTCCTCGAGCATCGCCCAGAAGATGTCTTCTTTTGCCTCGAAGTGCACATAGAAAGCGCCCTTGGAGAATCCCGCCTCGCGGACGATCTCATCGACCGTCGCACGCTCGTAACCGTTCCGAGCGAATACACCGAGGGCGGAATCCATGAGGCGCCGGCGGGTCTCTTCGCGCCGCCGCCGCTTCGGTAGCGGTTGAGTACTCGTAACCATGTTTGAGGAGATTATACCCGGATGGCTCGTGCGCAGGTCCGCGGGCTAGCTGTCTTGGGAATTGCGGCCGCCAAAGCGGAACCACATGCGGAGCGGCACGACCCGACGCAGCTGAACCGGCAGGGCTGGGATGTCGGCGACCAGTACCGGTCGGCGATCTTCTTCCACGACGCCGAGCAGGAGACGCTGGCGACCGCCTCGCGCGACAGGCGCCAGGCAGGCTCCTCGAAGGAGATTGTGACCCAGGTCGTCGCCGCCGTGCCGTTCTACGACGCCGAGGACTACCACCAGCGTTACTTCGAGAAGCACGGCGGCGCCGTCTGCGCGACCACGCTCCGCTAGCCGCCAAGGAGAAAGGCAACCATGACAAACGTGATCATCCTCACCGAAGCCAACTTTGACGAACAGGTGCTCCACTCCGACGTCCCAGTGCTCGTCGACTACTGGGCGCCGTGGTGCGGTCCCTGTCGCATGGTAGCGCCGATCGTCGAGGAGCTGGCGGACGAGTACAGCGGCAAGGTAAGGTTCTACAAAATCAACACCGACGACAACGTCGAAACCGCTTCCAAATACGGAATTCGAAGCATCCCGACGCTGTTGGTGTTTAAGGACGGTAAGATCGTCGACCAGCTCATCGGGTTCCGGCCGAAAGGCGATCTCAAGCGCTCGTTGGAGAAGGCTCTGTCCTGACAGTGGCCCCCGAAACTAACAACAAACGCGACTCCGCTGAGTACGACATCGTAATCATCGGCGGCGGGCCGGCCGGGCTTGCCGCCGGACTCTACGGAGCGCGCGGACTGCACAAGACGCTCCTCCTCGAAAAAGGCGTCGTCGGCGGACAGATAGCGCTTACGGAGCTGGTAGAGAACTACCCTGGCGTGCCGAGCGTCAACGGCTTCGACCTGGCGCAAACAATGCTCAAACAGAGCGAGTCGTACGGCATGGAGACGGACTACAGTGCCGTTTCGACGATTGAACGGGCAGGCGAGAAGTGGGTCGTCAAGACCGAAGAGCGGAACATCATAGCGAAGGCGGTAATTGTAACGAGCGGCGCCGATTACAATCGTTTGGGCGTGACAGGCGAGGAGCGCCTCACCGGCAAGGGTGTCTCCTACTGCGCAACATGCGACGCGGCCTTCTTCAAAGGCCAGGACGTAGCGGTTGTCGGCGGCGGCGATGCGGCGATGGACGAGGGCTTATTCACGAGCCGCTACGCCGACAACGTAACGGTCGTGCACCGGCGCGATGAATTGAGAGCCAGCCGGATTCTGCAGGAGCGCGCATTCGCCAACCCGAAAATGAAGTTCCGATGGAACACGGTCGTCGATGAGGTCGTCGGCGACGGGCAGGTCACCACGCTACGCCTGCGCGACGTCGTCACCGGCGACGAAAGTACTTTACCAGTGGGCGCCGTGTTCATCTTCATAATGGACGCGGGCGGCCACATCATCGTCGACGAATGGATGCGCACCGAGCAGCCGGGTCTATTTGCGGCCGGGGACGTCCGTCAGAACTCGGCACGACAAGTGGCCAGCTCCGTCGGCGACGGCGTCACAGCGGCGATCGCAGCGGATCATTACATCACCAACAAGTTCAGTCACACGGCCGGACCGGTTGCGAGCACCGCGGCCGATTAGCTGCTAGTTACAGGTCAACCAGACGAAGCAGGTCACTTGCCTCAGGTGTTCTGCTCGTCGATCCTAACGTCGCGGGAGTGGAAGGGTCCCGGTGGGCCTCTCGGTCTTCAAAACCGTTGCAGGGCGGTAGGACCGTCCTGGGTGGGTTCGACTCCCATGCACTCCCGCCATCGTCTAAGTTGTTGTCAGTTGCCGGTTTTTGAGTTGTCAGTCCGAGATAGCATACGGCTCGGACTCGTTCTCGCGGGCGGAAGCGCTGAATGCACTTAAGGCCGAGCTCGATGTTGACGGGATGCTGGCCTCGAATACCACGCGCCTGGACTCCCGGCAGGCCTCACCCCAGGGTGTATTCCTTGCCTGTGACACGCTGTCGATGTTCGGTGGCCGACGCCTGGTAATCCTCGAAGGCGCTCTCAGCCAGGCCGGCGGACGTGGAGGGAGCAGGAAATCGAAGCGCAAGCCCGCGGAGGCAACAGTTGAACGAAGCCAGTGGTGGGCGCTGGTCGACTACGCCGCCCGCATGCCCGAGCAAACGGTGCTCGTGCTCGCCGACGGCGAGAATATTGACCGCAACCTCCTGAAGTCGTTGGAGCCGTTTGCGACGGTGAAGAGGACCTCCCTTCCGGCGCAAAAAGAGGTAGCCGCCTGGATCCAGTCCCGCGCGCGGGCGCAGGGGCTGCGCCTCGAAGGACGAGCGCCCTCGTTGCTGGCCGAGTTGGTCGGCAACGATACCTGGATGCTCGCCAGCGAGCTGGACAAGCTGGCAGCCTATGCTTCGAATATGCCCATCGGCGAACAGGAGGTAAGGAAGCTCGTAACCGACGCACGCGAACGGGAAGGGTACCTGCTGGCTGATGCCGTCGCGGACGGCAAGGCGGCAAATGCCACCAAGTTGCTGCACGATCTCCTGTCGAAGGGAAGGCCGCCCTCGGTCTTGCTGCTTACAATCGAGCATCGCTACAGACGGATAGCGGTAGCGCGCGAAATGTTAGACCGGGGTGAAAGCGGCCGGAGCATCGCCGCACGGCTACGGATCGAAAGCCCATTCGCTCTCGAGCGGCTGCTGGACCAGGTTTCTCGTTACCCGATGCCGCGTGTCGTTTGGGCGCTCGACTGTATCGCTCGGGCGGACTGGGACGTCAAGCAGGGGATAGTCGATCGGGAAGAACTATCGCTCGAATTG
>VBJT01000160.1 GCA_005880075.1 Chloroflexota bacterium | reverse complement strand
CGGTACCTTCGACCTCTTCAAGGAAAACGACTCTCATGGCGATCTCCTTCAGACTAGATGGGGCAATGGGAAGAGGATAGCGGGTTGTCCACTTTGGGTCATTACAGGATGTTCGCTTCTGTCGACAGCATGCGTGTATGCTTGTTCACAGGGCGATTTTAGAACGGATGTGCGCGGCGGGTCAAACCGGATTGGCAGTCAGCGCCCGTTCCAGTCCGCCTTCGTAGGCGTCTCGCATTTCGTCCAGCGAGAGGTCGATTGAGCCGAGGCGGAAGCGCGCTTCGGCGGTCACGCGACCGATGCGGGCGTAGGGAATATCGCCGGCACGGGCGATCTGGTCGAGAGCACCGCGTTCTCCGGGGCGGGTCGTGAGGATGACCCGCGATTGCGCCTCGCCGAAAAGCGCGGCGTCTAGCCGCAGGCCGAGGTCGGCGCCGGACGCGTCGATCCCTGCGCCGCCGGCGAGGCACATCTCGGCCAGCGCGACAGCCAGCCCGCCGTCGGAGCAGTCGTGGGCGGCGGTGGCGATGCGCTGCCGGATGAGGGCAAGGACAGCGCGATGCAGGCGGGCTTCGAGGCCGAGGTCCATCGTGAGCCGGCCACCGACGAGGCCATGGATTTCTTTCAGGTATTCACTTCCGGCAAGCGATGCCGCCGGCTGCTCAAGGATCGCGCCGAGGACGAATACCTCATCGCCTTCCTTGGCGAACGCTATGCGGCAATGGCGGGTCACGTCGTCGAGAATGCCGAGCATGCCGATCACGGGCGTTGGGTAGACCCCCCGGTCGCCCGTCTCGTTGTAGAGGCTGACGTTGCCCGAGATGACCGGCGTTCCAAGCTCTGAGCAGGCGTCGCTTATGCCGCGAACAACTTCCTGCATCTGGTAGTAGACCTCTGGGCGCTCGGGGTTGCCGAAGTTGAGGCAGTCGGTCGCCGCGACCGGCTGTGCGCCGGTGCAGACGACGTTGCGAGCCGCCTCGGCGACGGCCATGGCACCGTCAACGCTGATCGCGATGCCCTTCGACGTTCCTTTGATGCGCATGAGGGCGGCGTCCGCGCCAGCCGCAACGACGGTGTTCGCCAGGACGCTCTGGTCGTACTGGCGGTAGACCCAGCGCTTCGAAGCGACGTTCGGAGAACCGAGGAGGCAGAGGAGGGCGGCGTTTGGGTCCCTTACCGCCGGACCGTTTCCCGTGCGCGCTAGAGGGGAGGAGCCGTCGCCGTCGCTCGCCGGAGCCGAAGAAGCGGAAGCTTCGAGGTCGGGAAGCGACATGATGTCGAGGGCATCCAGCTCGTCGAGTTCGGGCGGGCGGACGCCATCGCGCGTGTACTCGGGCGCTTCGACGAGAGTATCGACCGGCAGCGTGGCCACCTCGGCATCACCGTCCATCAGGTGAATGAGCCGGTCGACGGTCACGTGGCCGATGATTGTCCACGGGACCTCCCAGCGTTCGAAGAGACCGCCCACATCCTCCTCGTGGCCTTTACGGACGATGATGAGCATCCGCTCCTGCGACTCGGAGAGCATGACCTCATATGGCGTCATGGAGTCCTCGCGGCGCGGGACTTTCGCTACATCGATCACGAGGCCGGTCCCCCCGCGCGCGGCCGATTCGGCGCTGGATGCCGTGAGCCCGGCCGCGCCGAGGTCCTGGATGCCCGTGATCCAATCGGCGTGGTGGTGGGCGAGGTCGAGGCAGGCCTCCATGAGCATCTTCTCCAGGAAGGGATTGCCGACCTGCACTGCAGGGCGCAGCTCCTCGAAGCGCGAGTGGGGATCGGTGCGGGAGGCAAGACCCGAGGCGCCGTGGATGCCGTCGCGGCCGGTGTCGGCTCCGACGAGCATGAGTATGTTGCCCGGGCCTTCCGCCTTCGCGCTCGCCAGGCGATCGACGGGCGCAATCCCGACGCACAAGGCATTCACGAGTGGATTGGCGGAGTAGGAATCTTCGAAGACCACTTCGCCACCGACGGTCGGGATGCCGAGGCAGTTGCCATATCCGGCGATGCCGGCGACGACGCCGCCGAAGAGATAGCGGTTGCGGGCAACCGCATCGGCGGGCAGTGCCGAGTCCTGAGCACCGAGTGCCGAGATGGGGCCGAAGCGGAGGGAATCGAGGATGGCGATCGGGCGGGCGCCCATGGCGAAGATGTCACGGACGATGCCGCCGACGCCGGTAGCTGCGCCCTGGTAGGGCTCAATGGCTGACGGGTGGTTGTGTGATTCGATCTTCAGAACCACGCATACGCCATCGCCGATATCGACCGCGCCGGCGTTTTCGGCGCCGCGGCGGGTGAGAACGTAGGGGCCTTCGGCGGGCAGCTGGCGAAGAAGCGGCTTCGAGTTCTTGTAGCCGCAGTGCTCGCTCCACAGGGCGCCGAACATCCCCAGCTCGAGTTCGTTGGGCTCGCGGCCGAGGCGCTCGACGATGAGAGCGTATTCATCGCGGCTTAGGGCGATCGTATCAAGGACACGCTGGGCTACGGGCACGGTTTCAGGATACCGGTTTCGGCCCGCACCGCGCTGCTATCGAAATTCGAAGCGCACCTTTTCGCCGAAGGGGATGAAGGCGGCGAGGCCCGGAGCGTACGTGAGTTCCGAGGGGTTGACGCCGTTTCGCACCTCGAAAACGACGCCGACTCGCTCGGTCTGCCCCCGTTGGATCCTACCGCGATCAAGGGGCGGCGCCTGGACCAGCAACGCTTCTTGCCCCCGGCCCTGCGTGTCTTTCAAGCCAAAGTGCTGCAGGTTTATAGATGTGAATGAGGAGTCGAGATTCGTGATCTCCAGCTCGAACTGCACGAAGCGGTAGCCGGCTCTCGGCTGACGAAAGGCACCTGGGACAGCGAATCGATCCTCGCCGCTCAAGAGGACCACGAGATTACCCTCGATGCCGACAGGCGCAGTGGAGGCTCCGGCGAGTACATCGGCGTACCTTACCGACACCCGCTCGGTGCTCGAGGTAATGGAGCCGACCAGTAGGGCGACGCCAACGAAGGCTGCGAGCAAACCAAAGCCAACGGGGAAGATCATTACCGCCGAGACCGCAATGGCGCGGCCGGAGCCCGGACCGGCATCTGCTCGCCGGCTGAACGGGGGAAATTCGTCGCGGAGGAGCGAGGAGTAGGCGGTCACGCGATAGTACCAGCGCATAACGCCGACGATGTAGTTGAAGAGGGCGCGCGGGAATCGCCCGGTGATGAGAATCGCAAAGTAGGCAATGATGTCCGTGAGGAAGGCGAAGAGTCCGAGGAAGTAGAGGGCTATCTGGTGGAGGAGGACAAGGAACCACTTAACGAAGATGAGCCAGCGGCTCAGCTTTTCGGGATACTCGACGTCATAAGTGACGGCGTATCGGCCGGGGTCCGAGGAGAAGGGCGGATACTCGTCGCGGAGCAGCGCCATATAAGCGTGCACGTTGGCGGTCCAACGATTGAACGAGACGACAAGCTCGAACAGGCCTTTTGGGTAGCGCCGCGTAAACAGGATGGCAAACCAAGCGATGAACGTGACGATCCCGACGACCGTGCCGAGAGCGTAAATTACGAGCAGCTGCGGGACCGCGAGGAGCAGGCGGGAGAGCGTCCTTAGCCGGGATAGCTTCGCCGGGTACTCGACATCGAACGCGACGGGATAGGCCCCGGGCGCGCGGGCGAGTACTGGCAGCGGGCGCAGGAAGTTGATGCGCGCGCCGCAGCGGAGGCAGAAGTTGAAGTCGGCCGGGTTAGGGGCGCCGCAGTTGTGACAGAAGCGCTCTTCGGCAGGCGGCTGGATCAAGCGGTCGTCACAGTCACGATTCTGACCGACTGCCGGCTAGACCCCCACCCCCTGCTTCGCCCACTCGACTACTGATTGCCACAAGAGCAGGCCGTCTTCGCCGCCCATAAGCGCCTCACAGGCGCGCTCCGGGTGCGGCATCATACCGAGTACGTTTCCGCGCTCATTGATGATGCCGGCGATGTTGCGTTCGCTGCCGTTCGGATTGGCTTGCGGAGTGACCTGCCCGTCCGGAGTGGAGTAGCGAAAGACGACGCGGCCAGACGACTCCAATTCGCTCAGCGTGGTGTCGTCTGCGACGTAGCGGCCCTCGCCGTGGGAAATCGGCATGCTCAGCACCTGGCCGGGCGCGCATCGGCTTGTGAAGGGTGTCTCCGCGTTCTCGACGCGCAGATGAAGCCATTCGCAGCGATACTGCAGCGAGTCGTTGCGCATCAGCGCGCCCGGCAAAAGGTGCGCCTCACACAGAATCTGGAAGCCGTTACAGATGCCGATGACGGGCTTGCGCGATTGCACCCGTGCGAAGGTAGTCGCCGTACGAGAAGCCGCCCGGGAGAACGACGCAGTCGTAGGAGGAGAGGTCGCCTTCCCGGTGCCAGACGAGGTCCGCCTCGTGTCCCATCACTTTGGAGAGCGCCCACTGGCAGTCGCGGTCGCTCCAGGTGCCGGGGAAGACGACGACGGCGAAGCGCATCGATTTCAGGGTACAGGAGCCAGGAGCGAGAAGCCAGATTCGCTCCGACATGACGGGTATGGATCCAGCTGAGAGACGAAGCACGAATACGAGGTAGGGAGTACGGGGATACACGAAATCTCTAACTGCTTGTCGGTTCGTCGGCTCTGCGAGTACGCTCAGCGCATGGCAAGCCAAGCTGAAGGTTCCTCGGTCGCAGCGGATATCGAAGCGATCTTCCACCCGCATTCCATCGCTGTAGTCGGCGCGTCGGCGAACCCGGACACGCCCGGGTACGATTACGTGCGTTCGCTCCAGCAGTTCGGGTACAAGGAGCGGATTTACCCGGTCAATCCGAAGGGCGGCGAGATCCTTGGGCTGCCGGTCTTTGCGTCCCTGCGTGACGTGTCGGGCGGCATAGACTACGTTATCTCCTGCATACCAAACGCCTACATCCTCGATCTTGTCGGCGACTGCGCGGCGGCGGGCGTGAAGGCGCTGCAGCTGTTCACCGGCCGTTTCAGCGAGACCGGCCGCGCAGACGATGCGGCGCTAGAGGACAGGCTGCGCCAAACGGCAAGCGAGGCGGGCGTCCGGCTCATCGGGCCGAACTGCATGGGCTTGCTCTATCCGGCGCTGGGCATCTCCTTCCGGACGGACATGTCGCGGAAGTCAGGGCCCATCGGGTTCCTCTCGCAAAGTGGCAACCTGCTGTTCGAGCTGACGCATTTTGGGGAGTCGCGCGGGCTGCGGTTCTCGAAAGCGATCAGCTACGGGAATGCGCTCGACCTTAACGAGTGCGATTTCCTCGAGTATTTCGCGGAGGACGCTGAGACGCGCGTAATCGGCGCTTATATCGAGGGCGTGAGAAACGGCCGGGCGTTTATTCGGGCGCTGCGGCGAGCATCCTCGAGGAAGCCAACCGTTGTCCTGAAGGGCGGCCGGACCGGCGCCGGCGGACGGACGGCCGTCTCGCATACGGCGGCGCTTGCCGGGTCGGCTGCGGTCTGGGATGCGGCGGTGCGGCAGTCGGAGGCTATCGGAGTGGATACCGTCGAGGAGCTCGTCGACGCGCTGATTGCGTGCGCCTATATGAAGACACCGTTCGGCATGCATTCGGGCAATCGCTTCTCGCGGCCCCGTCTGGCGATGGTGGGCGCGGGAGGAGGTCGGTCGGTGCTTACGGCAGACCTCTCCGAAGAACTCGGGCTCCTGGTGCCGCCGCTTCCGCCCGACGTAGAGGCGAAAGTGGCGGAGAAGGCGCCGGACCTGGCGGGATGGATCACGAACCCGGTCGACCAGTCGATCCTGGCGGGCAGCGGGCTCGGCGGGGCGCAGGTCCTGGAGTGGCTCGATGAGAGCCCGGACATCGACATGGTGGTGGGGAACATCGGCGAGCCGTGGGCGTTCGGGCGACCGAACGGCGAAGCCATCGTGCGGCGCGTTACGGAACGCTTCACCGGGGTGGCGGAGAAGACCAAGAAGCCGTTCGCTGTCGTCCTCGGTCCTTCGGACTACGGCGACGAGGAGCGCTGGAGAGTCGTATCAGAGGCTCGCGACCGTCTGGTCGAGGCCGGCGTGGCAGTCTTCCCGAGCGTGGAACGGGCGGTCAGGACGCTGGCGCGGCTGGCAGGACACTGGAGCAGGCGCCGGGCCTAGAAGGGATATCCTTTGCCGCCCTGCTGGCCCTTCATGCAGGAGATCTCGCCGATGTGGTTGGACGGGTGGATTACCGAAATCATCGATATGAAGCCACCCAGGCTCATCTTGCCGAGACCCGAACTTGTGAGGTCGATCTCCCGATCGAGATCCTCCGGCTTCAGTGTTGCGAGATACTCCTCCGTGCTTCGGAATACCGCCCGCATATAGTCGAGGGCTTGCGGAAGGTCGATCTGGACCCGCTGCGCCCACTCGCCGTAGTTGCCCATTGGATGCGGCTCGCTGGCGCCGGTCTTGCCCGCGTACGGGCCCATTGCGAGCGGCTGCTGGCCGGTCATCATTTTGAGGAAAAAGTCCTCGCCGGATGTGAGGTGATTAAGCAGGGCGGCCGGCGGGTTGGCATTGCCACCGGGCTTCCAGCCCAGTTGCTCAGGAGTGAGGTCACCCACCGTGCCTTCGACCACTTCGTGGGCCTGCTTGACCTGTTCCTTCAGAAGAGAGACTGCGTCCATGTGGACGACCTCCTTAGCTAAGTAAACGCTCAGGCAGGGCCATTATGGCTATCGCCATAGCCGGCGTCAAGCGAAGGGTTCTGCGCTAAACCGCGGGTGGAGCTTCCATTGGGTCCGCCGGCGGTTTGAGGTAAGCGACGCCGGGCGGGCCGGCCTTCTGGAGCTCTGCCTTCGTCGGCGAAGGATACTCAATTCGCGGATGGTAGATGCCGCGCAGCGTCGTCTTGAAGGAGTCCGCTATCACGCGGAGATCGCGCATCGTCAAGTCGCATTCGTCGAACTGGCCTTCAGCCAGGCGCTCCGCAATTACGCCGTCCACGAGTTCGCCGATCCTCTCGTGCGAGCGGTCGCGGCTTGAGCGGACGACGGCTTCGACTGAATCGGCGAGCATGACGATCGCGGTCTCGCGGCTCTGCGGCCTGGGCCCGGGGTAGCGGAACTTCTCGGGATCGGTAGAGGGATCGTGGGCGCTGGCCTTGCGGTAGAAGTATGTCACGAGGCGCGTACCGTGGTGCTCGGGAATGAAGGCCCGCACACGCGCGGGCAGCCGGTACCGGCCGGTTAACTTGAGACCGATGCGCACATGCTCTGATACGAGGCGGGCACTGACGTTTGGCTGAAGCTTGTCGTGCGGGTTTGCGGTGTCGATCTGGTTCTCGATGTAATACTCGGGCTTCGCGATCTTGCCGATGTCGTGGAAGTAGCAACCGACTCGTACGAGCAGCGAATCTGCTCCGATCAGGTCGGCTGCGCGCTCGGCGAGGTTGCCGACAATCACGCTGTGGTGGAAGGTGCCGGGTGCCTTCTCCTGAAGATCTCGCAGCAGCGGGTGGCTGAGCTGCCCGAGCTCCATGAGCTGAATGCGCGTCGTTACGCCGAAAATCACGCCCAAGACGACCGTCGCGCCCACAGTGATGACAGCGCCGCCGAAGCCGTTGAGGCCGGACGCGATAAGCATCCAGAAGAGGTCAACGCCCTCCCGTTCAGGCGAAAGCAGCCAGAAGGCGAACAGGGCAGCGAATGTCAACGCCCCGACGGCCACGCCGGCCATCGCGTAGTGGTTGACGCGTTCGGCGCGGCGCACGGCGAAGATGCCCGCGAATCCGCCGAGCAGGAACGCGACCGGCATCTGCAAGGCCTGAAGCGGGTCATCAGAGATCGAGTTGCGGGCATCTGGCATGTAGAAGCCGGCAAAGGCTGCCAGGATAGCAAGCAGGGCAGCGACGGCAACCGCCAAGCTGCCGTCGAGGAGCGTGGCTATCAGCATGCCGGCCGAACCGACCGGCAGGATGTACCCGAGGTACAGGCGGTCGTTGTCGGGTAGGGTTACCGAGAGGAATACTTTCGCTGCGGCCACCCAGAGGAAGACCAGCAGGCCCACCATCACCAGGCGGGCGAGGGTGTTCACCTCTCGCGGCTGGAAAAGGTAGAGATACAACGCCAGCAGCGACGCCCCGATCACCCCGACGATGACCGCAGCGGCTGCGGCGTCAGCTTCTAAGGTGTTCTTGAGAAGCCCTGCGCCGCGAATGCGATCGATTGTGGACTGGTCGAGCGCGGCGCCCTTCGAGGCGACTACTTCGCCGTTGATGCGGAAGGTCTTGAAAGCGGGCTCGCCGGCGGATACGTGCGACTCGCCGGGAAAGACCGGCGCGAGGACGAGAACAAGCGCAATGCTGAGCGCCGCAGCGAACAGAAACGCTCGCAGCGGCGAAATGACATCGTTAGCCCTTCGTCTGGCCGGCATGGCGCTGCCCGCCCTTTGGCGGAGCACAATACATGATAGCAGACAGACGATTAAACAAATATTTCGATGACACTGTGGGAAAGTAGCAGCGTCAGGAAGCGGAGCCGGAAAGCAGCTCGGTTACGACTTCGTTCACCATGCGGCCGTCGGCGCGGTCACCAATGCGCTTCATAAGGACAGGCATCACCTTGCCCTTGTCCGCCGGAGAGCGCGCGCCCGTCTC
>VBJT01000159.1 GCA_005880075.1 Chloroflexota bacterium | reverse complement strand
TTAGCTTGACTGCCGATTACGGTGAGCACCTGTTCATCGTCGAGGGTCCGGCGTGCGGCGGCGTGTTCGTCTTCGCCGGGCACTTCGGCCTTCGTGATGGCGGTCAGCAGCAGACGAAGCGTAGATTTGCGGACCTCATCGCCGGCGCGCATTGCAGTCTTCAGGTCCTCGGCGAGTGAGTCTTTTAGAGACATAGAGAAACGATTCAGGAAGGGGGCTGCAGATGGTTCGGGTGCTAGCCGCGCTGGGCGTTCTTGAGGCTCTTGCGGCGCTTGGCCGCGGCCTTCTTCTTGCGACGGACGCTCGGCGGTTCGTAGTGCTCTCGCCGGCGCGCCTCGGCCAGGATGCCGGTCTGCTGGACCAGCTTGTTGAAACGCTTTAGGGCCTGGTCAAAGCTATCGCTGCTACTGATATGGACTTCTGGCAAAAATAATTCCCCTTTAAGATGCACCGGATTTTGGCGTTCTCGCGTATTCTATGGTTTGACGTTTAGGCTGTCAAGGAAATGTGCTTGCAGACGTGCGCGATCGCGTGCGGCGCGCCTCTCGATACGCCGCCTATGGCGGCTACTCGAGGCGAACGGGTGTCTTCGTGCGGATTGCCACTGAGTCCGCCGTTCGACCCGAGTAGTCGTTCACAAAAGGAAGGACGTATCGGGGGCCGTGGACGACGTGCCGTAATTAGTGCTGCTTTCGCTTTCGGTAGCCGGCCCAATCCTTCTTCTTTGCCGATTGCCCTAGGCTTGAGAAATCCCCGCGAATTAGCGCTTCCTTCTTGGCCCGCTCCAGTTTTTAATCTCCGTTCCGCCGCCAACGCTTCTTCGCCCGTGGGGAACTGTTGCGACCAGACAAGGGTCACGGGCTGACGGGTTACTGTATAGCCGGGGATCACGCCCTGGCGATGTGATGCGAGCCGATTCTCCAGATCATCAGTGTGACCAACGTAATATGACTTGTCGACACAGAGGAGGATGTAGGCGAAGAAGGGCCGCGCCACGGCTCCGGTCCCTCGATACAGCGTCTAAAAGACACTACTCGGGACGAACGGTGTCCAAGACGAAGTTGGAATCTTCAATCCGCGGAGGGAAGGACCTTCGGCTGCATCAGTTCCATCAGCTTGCCGCAGCACTCCGCCTGCCCGTCCCCGGCTTTGATGCACAGCACCTCGGTGCCGCAGGTCTCGCACTGGAACCGCTTGCCTAGCTGATTGGGCATTCGCGCTGCCTCCCGGTCACTGCTTCTGCTGCATGGGCTGGCCGCAACAGGCCAGCGCGCCGTCACCACCTTTGGTGACGATCATCTCAGTGTTGCACACCGTGCATTGGTAGCGTTTGCCTACCTGGTTTGCCAACGTTGTTCACCTCTTCCAGCGCAAAAATGGTAGCGCGAGCGCGTTCAAGGCGTCAACAGTCAGCGATAGCCGAGCCAAAATCGGTGCTACGGCGAACCCGCGTTAACTTCGATTTGCCCGCCCATGCTCGCGGGGTGGAAGTCGCAGCGGAATGTGTAGTTGCCGGACACCTGCGGGGCAAACGTTAGCTCACCCGACTCGCCGGGCTGGAGCGCTTCAGGGTCCGTGATCGCGTCGTCCTGCGTCTCGAATTCACCATCGAGCCCGGCGATGCGGAGGTTGTGCTGCTGGATGTCGTTATTTGTCACGCGGATGGTGATCGGCTCCTCGAGAGCGACGCTCCAGCGGTTGGGACTGAACTTCACATCGCTGATACCAATCGAAATGACTCGGTTCTCCGGCTGCGAAGCAGCGGCATCGAGTTCCTGGGTGGGGGTCGCCTGGCGTTGGAGCTGCGGAGTAGGAGCGGGAGCGGTGTCCTGAGCGACCGTCACGGTAGAGAGCGTGTCCTTCTTATCGTCGCTGCCGCAGGCGACGAGCAACACCGCAACGACCGCGGCAGTTCCAAGGGCCGCGCTTCTTCCGAACTTCACAACGATATTACGTCCCGGGCTTAGCCTGGGTCGCGAAGCCCCCGTCGGGCTCATTGGGTGACCGTAAT
>VBJT01000158.1 GCA_005880075.1 Chloroflexota bacterium | reverse complement strand
AGGTGGTCGGCGGAGACGCGCGGATCGCGCTGAATGCACTCGAGCTTGCCGCGCAGACGGCGCCGCCCGACGGCGATGGCGTTCGGCGCGTGACTGTCGAGCGGGTCGAGGACGCGCTTCAGCACCGCGCCGCGCTTTACGACCGCGCGGGCGACTGGCATTACGACATCATTTCGGCGTTTATCAAGTCGCTGCGTGGCTCCGACCCGGACGCGGCCCTGTACTGGCTGGCACGCATGCTGGAGGGCGGTGAGGACCCGCTGTTCGTCGCGCGGCGGCTCGTGATTCTTGCGTCAGAGGACGTCGGGCTCGCGGATCCACAGGCGCTCCAGGTGGCGATCGCCGCC
>VBJT01000157.1 GCA_005880075.1 Chloroflexota bacterium | reverse complement strand
CTGCGGGGCCGGCAGTACTACCTGCCGGGCGAGCTGGGGTACGAGGAGCGGATCCGCGAGTGGATGGAGCGGCTGCACGGGCCTAAGCCCGAGTGAGCGAACCCCGCCCGCGCGTCATCGTCGTGACGGGCATCCAGGCCGCCGGGAAGTCCACCGTCGCGCGTCTGCTGGCGGAGCGGTTCAAGCGCGGCGTACACATCGAGGCTGATGTGCTGCAGCAGATGATTGTGTCGGGCGGCGAATGGATCACGGAGCCCGGTGTGATCGGCGGGGCGGCGGCCCGCCAGCTTCGCCTGCGGCTGCATAACGCCTGCCTGCTCGCGGTATCGTTTCTCGA
Source organism: Chloroflexota bacterium (assembly GCA_005880075.1). Taxonomy (GTDB): domain Bacteria; phylum Chloroflexota; class Dehalococcoidia; order SM23-28-2; family RBG-16-64-32; genus CF-163. The sequence continues at coordinate 3,564 of VBJT01000157.1, read as the reverse complement.
TGCCGGCTTCACGCCGGTGATCGACGACATCATTATCGGCGAGCGGTTCGATCAGCTGAAGTCGGAGCTTGCCGGCCTTCCATTTGAGCTAATCGTGCTCGCGCCGTCACCTGTGATCGTTGCGGCTAAGCGAGACGAGGGGCGCGGCAAGCGTGTGCTCGGCGAAAAGTGGGCGCGCTATCTGGACGACGCGCTGCGAGAGACGATGGCGGGCGAGGGAATATGGGTCGATAGCAGCGATCAGACGCCGGAAGAGACGGTAAGGGAGATCATTCGCCGCCTGGACTTGCGGCCTACTGCTTGACCAACCCGACGAGGTTTCCCTCCGGGTCCGCCATCTGCGCGATCGTCGGGCCGCCGGGCACGTCGAACGGCTGCATCACAACGCGGCCGCCCATGGCCTCGGCCTTGCTCAGCGTCTCATCGGGGTCGAGTACCTGGACGAAGATGCTCACGCCGGGCGCATCGGCCGCTCGGATGTGGCCGCCGACGCCGTCTTCCGGCCCGCCGATCCCGTGCTGCACCGTCATGATACCCATCGGATTGGCGGCCTCGATGTCCCAGCCGAAAAGCTCCCGATAAAAGTCAGCGAGGCGCTGCGGGTCCTTGCCTCTGATCTCGAAATGCACGACTGGGCGCGTCATGGGATGCTCCTTTCGCGGGGTTGATGTTAGCACGAACAGCTTCGCTGTTTGACAGCACGTGTCTCGACCGCCTAGCATGGCGCCCGTTCCCAGATGGAAAGGAGATGCAGATGCCCGCACGAACACCGGAAGAAGTGGACGCGCTGTTCGAGAAAGCCTTGAACGCCGGCGATCTCGAAGGGCTTGTCGCGCTGTATGAGCCGGATGCGACGCTAATACCCCAGCCCGGTCAGGAGGCGAAGGGCCGCGACGCCATTCGGCAAGCGCTGGCGCCCATGCTCGCGGGCAAGGCCCAGATCGACCTGAAGGTCGAGCGGACGGTCCGGTCCGGCGACGATTTGGCTGCAACATATGGCGTCTGGACAATGAAGGCGAGCGACCAGGAGCTATCGGGAAAGACAATCGAAGTCGTTCGCCGGCAGCCGGACGGCACGTGGCTGTTCGTCATTGACGATCCCTTCGCCCGAGGCTCCTAGCGGCCCGCGTCGCGGTCTGAACTTCGTCGGCACCTGTAACGCAACTGATACTTCTTGAGGTTGACACTGCGCCGTGATCTCCATAAAATCCGAACAAACCTAAGAGCCACACGCCGAATCCTTCTGTGGAAGGACCGGGGGAACCAATTCAGGGGTGAAGCCGCTGTAGGCGACAGGGCTACTTTCCAGCCCTAACCCGTCAGCTAACCTCGGAGGCGTGGGAAAGTCGATCCTCGATTCGGGATCGGCTTCTTTTATGCCCGAATCGTGTTCGCCGGGACCACGAAGAGGAGGAAAGGCATAGACCCGCAAACGTCACCGAGGTTACCCAGGTTCTCCGGGATACCGGTTGGTATCGACATCAGCCCCGCCGTCATCGGCCTGAGCCCCACATCACTCGAGCCCTCGCCTGTCCCGATAAGGCCCCAGCCTGCCGCCTACGGCGGCGAGGCGCGCGCCATCGCCCTCGACCCGCCGCTCGCAATCGAGCGGGCGCTGGAGCCACCGCGCATTACGGCGAGCCGCAAGAGGGCGATCCTCAAACGGTCGCTGGAGACGGTCCCAGCCCTTATTGCGATCACCGTCATTTCGTCACTTGTCTGGGGCCCGCTGTTCGTGCCCGTTCCGTTTGCCATCGCCGTCCTCAGCTTTCACGCCTACTGGCTCTGGCGCGCGCAGATGATGGGCATCCACGCCTTCAAAGGGTTCCTTTTGTTGCGCAAGCACAAGAAGATCGACTGGCACAAACGTTATGACGAGCATGTTGCCGCGGGAAAGGGACCTGTGCGTTGGGACGACGTTAGCCATATAGTCATCATTCCGAACTACACCGAGAGCCCCGAGAAGCTCCGCCTGTGCCTTGACTCGCTGGCTAAATGCGAGGTGCCGGAGAAGATCATCGCGGTACTTGCCATGGAGGAGCGCGAAGGCGCTGAAGGACGGCGCCGCGCGCAATCGCTCGTCGCCGAGTACAGCGGCCGGCTCGGCGGAATCTTTCCGACTTACCACCCGTGGGGAGTGCCCGGCGAGGTCGCGGGAAAGGCCTCGAACGAGAACTGGGCAGCGCGGCGAGCGAAAGAGATCGTCGTCGACCGCTGGGGTCACGACATCGAGACGCTGACGATCACCAGCTGCGACGCTGACACGGTCTTCGACCGCAAGTACTTCAGCTGCCTGACTTACCACTTCGCGACCAACCCGGAGCGCTACCGCCGCTTTTGGCAGGGCCCCATCATGTACTACAACAACATCTGGAACGTGCCGGCCCCGCTCCGCCTGCCGCACGCCATCGCCGGGCTCAATCACCTGGGGCGTCTTTCCCGCACACTACTCCGTAACGTCTTCCCGCAGTCGACATACAGCTTGAGCCTGCGCATGGCCCACGAAGTCGACTACTGGGACCCGGACATCATCCCCGAGGACTGGCACATGTTCCTCAAGTGCTATTACAACCTCGGCGGGACGGTTGAAGTCGACACGATGTACACCCCAATCTACATGGACGGCATCCGCTCGCGTACCTACGCCCGAACATTCGTCAGCTACTTCGAGCAGGCGCGACGGCACGCCTGGGGTTGCTCAGACATTCCGTACGCCGTCCAGCACGTGATTGATCACCCCGAGATCCCGCTCGGCGCGCGCCTGCGGCGGCTCTGGGCGCTCTGCGAGAGCCATTTCCTGTGGTCCACGCAATGGTTCCTCGTGACGCTCGGGCGCGTCGTCCCATTCCTATTCGTTGCCCTTGGTGTAGCGGACATGCCGGACTGGTTCCGTTATGTCTCTCACTGGCTGCTGGCGCCGTGCGCGGCCACGCTCTTGCTGATCGTGTTCCTCGACACCATCATGCGCCCCAAGCGGCCGGGCAACTTCCACTGGTGGCTCTTTCCGTTCCAGTACGTCCAGTGGTTCGGCATGGCCGCCATCACCTTCTTCTCATCCGCCCTGCCTGCACTCGACGCGCAGGTCCGGCTGGCGCTCGGCAAGCGGCTAGAGTACAAGGTCACCGAGAAGGCATAGAAGCGTTCAGCCGCCAGCTATCAGCTTTCAGCAGATGGGCGCCGCTCTAACCCTATGGCCCTCGGAGCGTGACCCAAACGATGCGGCGCTCGAGGCCATTTTCCGCGATAAAGGTCTGCGCCCGAGCTGGTGGTCGAACGGCCCCGGCGACCGCTATGCGGCGCACGCCCACCCGTATCACAAGGTGCTGTACTGCGCACAGGGCGGCGTCCGCTTCGATCTGCCCGCCTCCGGCGAGTGCTTTAGCTGCGCCCCGGCGACCGGCTCGACTTTCCGCCGGGCACGCAGCACTCGGCGTTGGTCGGCCCTGAAGGTGTGAAGTGCGTCGAGGCGGCGAGGAGCGCCTAGCGGCAACGGCATCGGGCGCAAGAATCTCAATCGGTCTTGCGGCGAAGCCTCTGTAATACACTGGTAAGAAATCGCCGCTA